>NZ_VYKE01000159.1:0-11104 GCF_032424515.1 Pseudomonas sp. JV245A | reverse complement strand
TTCGCAGCCTGCGGCAGCGGCTACAAAAAAATCCCCCTGTCCAACCGCCTGCGGATAGGGGACGCAGGCGCCTGGAAGGGGGTTGAAAGGACTCGCTGATAACGGCGCTCTGCCTTTGCTCGCAGCTTGCCGCTTGAAGCCTGTCGCTGTTACTGGGCGATGGTCTTCACCGAGACGCCACGTTCCACCGGGGTGGAGCGGCCGTAGATATCTTCAAACCGCTCGATATCGTCTTCGCCCAGGTAGCTGCCCGATTGCACTTCGATGATCTCCAGCGGGATCTTGCCCGGGTTGCGCAGGCGGTGCACCGAGGCAATCGGGATGTAGGTGGACTGGTTCTCGGTGAGCAGGAACACGTTCTCGTCACAGGTGACTTCGGCGGTGCCGCTGACCACGATCCAGTGTTCGGCGCGGTGGTGGTGCATCTGCAGGGACAGGCAGGCCCCCGGCTTGACCGAGATGTGCTTGACCTGGAAACGCCCGCCCATGTCCACCGAGTCGTAGGAGCCCCACGGGCGGTAGACCTCGCAGTGGTTCTGGGTTTCGCTGCGGCCCTGTTCGTTGAGGGTGTTGACCATCTGTTTCACCCCTTGGACCTTGTCCTTGTGGGCGATCATCATGGCGTCCTTGGTTTCCACCACGACGATGTTTTCAAGGCCGATCACCGACACCAGCTTGCCGTTGCCGTGGATCATGCAGTTGCGGCTGTCCTGGATCACCACATCGCCTTTGCTGACGTTGCCGTTGGCGTCTTTTTCATGCACGTCCCACAGCGACGACCAGCAGCCGACATCGCTCCAGCCAGCGGTCAGGGGGACCACGCAGGCGCGCTGGGTCTTCTCCATCACCGCGTAGTCGATGGAGTTGTCCGGGCAGCAGGCGAAGGTGGCTTCGTCGATGGTCACGGTGTCCGGGTCCTGCTGGCTGCGCTCCAGGGTCAAGAGGCAGGTGTCGTAGATGTCCGGGTCGTGTTTCTTCAGCTCTTCGAGGAAGCGGCTGGCGCGGAACAGGAACATGCCGCTGTTCCAGAAATAGCCGCCGGCCTCGACGAATTCGGTGGCGCGCTTGACGTCGGGTTTCTCGACGAAGTGCGAGACCCGGCTCACGCCTTCCGGCAGCAGCGCGTCGTTGCTGGACTTGATGTAGCCGTAGCCGGTTTCCGGCTTGGTCGCCGGGACCCCGAACAGCACCATTTCGCCACGCTCGGCGGCCACGGTGGCCAGGGCCAGGGCGCGTTGCAGGGCTTTCTGGTCTTCCAGCACGTGGTCCGCCGGCAGTACCAGCATCAGCTCGTCGCGGCCTTCGTTGACCAGCATCATCGCGGTCAGGGCTACGGCCGGGGCGGTGTTGCGGCCGAAGGGCTCCATGAGGATGCGTTGGGATTCGAGCTTACGGGCCGCCAGTTGCTCGTTGACGATAAAGCGGTGGTCCTTGTTGCAGACCACGATGGGGGTATCCATGCCTTCGAACACCAGCCGCTCCAGGGTCTGCTGGAACAAAGTGTGTTCGCCGGTCAGGGCGAGGAACTGCTTGGGGAATTGCTTGCGCGAAAGCGGCCAAAGACGTGAGCCGCTACCACCTGACAAGATCACCGGAATCATGTTGTTACTCCTTCAAACATCGTATGGGTTAGAGCTACTGCGTTCTGTCGTTTCACTCTTGTTTTTGTTGCGTGCCCGGATGCGCTGCCCACCTTCTGTAGGAGCCGGCTTGCCGGCGAAGGGGCCCGTGAGGACGCCTTCGCTGGCAAGCCAGCTCCTACACAGGGGGACGGGCAAGGCATCCGGAAATTCATTAGCGGGTGGAAACCGGGCGCTTGACCCAGACCGGCGACAGGCTGCTGCCGTTGCCGGTGACGTAGAGCACCGCTGCTTCGCCGCGCTCCAGGGCCACGGGCTTGAGGTCGCTGACCTTTTTCTCGCCGTCATACAGGGCGAAGCTGACCTTCACCGGGTTGATTTCGCGCTCGCCGCGGCCCTTGGCGGCCACGGCCTTGACCACATCGGTCTTGCCGTCGGCGGTCTTCAGGGTCAGGGCCTGGTCGCTGAGGTTCTGCACCCGCACCAGGGATTTCTGCTTGTTCTTGAACGGCGGTTCTTCGATCAGCTGCGGCTGGCCGCTGGCGTTGTTGACCAGGGTGTAATAGTGATCGGCGGCCAGTTTCACCGGCACGCTCTGGCTGCCCACCTTGGCGGTGTAGTCGCCGCCGGGCATGAAGCTGAAGTCGCTGCTGGCCAGGGGCGCGACGTCGTTGACGTTGGTGCTGCCCACCGTGGCGCTGACTTCGCTGTTGCTGGCGTTGTACAGGCGCACGAAGGTCGAGCCCTTGGGCGCGGTGGGGCCGTACAGGGCGGCATCGCCACCGGCGAACGCAGACAGGGACAGGACGCTCATGCCGGCAGCCAGTGTGATTGCTTGGGCGAGACGACGAGGAGTAGTAGTGAAAGTCATGAGTGTTACCTCTTTTTCAGTTTTGCGCCCGTTCGGGCGTCTCGGATTTGGCGTTAACAGCTAGGTTCTGTTGGCGTGCACCGGCTTGCTTGAGTTCTGCGACCCACTGAGGGTCGGCGTCGCCGATTTCGTTGTTCACAGGCAGATAGCGTTCAGGGAATTCCCAGATCAGCACCTGGGGCGGGTTGTTCTTGAAGTCGTCGCTTTTCAGGTAGCTGAGCATCGGCAGGATCGGGCCGTGGCCGTCTTCGGCGTAGCTCAGCACGTCGCTGTGCAGGGCCTGTTTCAGGGCGCCGACGAAGTTCCAGCTGGGGTTGGCGCTGTAGCTGGTGCCCACCAGGGTCACTGGCACTTCGCGGTCGGCGAATAGCGCGTCGTCGGCGGCCGGCTGTTCCTCGCTGGCCCGGGTCACGCGCTTTTGCAGCGGCTCTTCGGCCGGCATCAGGTTTTCGAACAGCGGGTCCAGGGGCAGGAAGCGGCGCAGGTCGCCCTTGTGTTCCACGGTCTCTTCGGTCTCGGTGACGAAGCGTTGTGGCTGACCGCTGAGCGGGGTCTTGGCGGCGATGGTCAGGGCCAGTTGCCGGGCGACGATCTCGGCGCCGGCGGGGGTCCAGTGGGTGTCGGTGCGCAGGAACACTTGCTGGCCCTGTTGCTTGGCCTGTTGCAGGGGGCCAAGCAGGTCGGGGGCAAGGATCTTGTCGGCAGCGACCCGGGCGTGGAAGTCCTGGTAGAGGTTGGCGTGGATGCGCGCCGGGCGCACTTCGTCTATGTGTTCCGGGTACAGGCGCACCTTGGCCGGAACGATCGCCATCACCAGTTTTACCCCGTGCTCCTTGAGGGTCTGGCGCACGCCTTCCACCAGGGCGTAGTTGCCCTGCAGGTTGAGCTCCTCGTTGACCACGGGGTTGAACTCTTCATCGCTGTACAGCCACTGGTCACGGCCCAGCACCACCCCCGGGCGCCCTTCGTTGAACAGCTTGAAGTCCAGGGCGGCCCAGAGGTTGGTGCCCAGGCGCTTGATCGGGAACTGGTCGTCGTAGTGGGTTTCCACCGCCTTGGCCCAGCGCCCGTTGAGCACGGTGGCGTCGTTGTTGGTACTGAAACCGAAGAAGCTGCGCGCCGACCACAACCCCAGCACCAGCAGGGTCAGCAGGAACAGGGCGATGTAGAACACACGTAATGAGCGGGTCATGGGCAGATCCCTCAGAACTGGAAGTAAAGGAACGGCGAGAAGCTTTGCGCCGAGAGTTTGAGAATCGAGGCAATGAACAGCAGCAGCACCAGGGCGCGCATGGCGTAGCGCGACCAGTCGGCAGTCCAGTAGGCCGGCTGCACCTGGGCCTCGGTGCCGACGATGTAGCCCGGCTGGTGAATGCTGCCGGGGTTGTCCCCGGGGACCGCCTTGATCAGGCCGGGCTGGGCGCTGGTCGGGCCGTCGTCGGCGGTAGTGACCTCGGGCTTGGCCTTGACCGGCGCCGGGTTGCGGTACAGGTCACGCAGGCCGAAGAACGCCAGGGTGGCGTAGGCCAGGATCAGGGTCGCCACTTGCAGGCCGGTGAGGCTGGCGCGGTTGAGTTCCGACAGCGACCAGTCGCCAAAGCTGAACATCGCGCCGTACATCCGGCCTGCTACGTGCAGGTTCTCGGCGCGGAAGATCACCCAGCCCATCACCACCAGCAGGAAGGTCAGGGCCCAGCGCACCGGGTTCAGGCTACGCGGCGTGGTGTTGATGCCCAGGGCCTTTTCGATGGCCAGCCACATGCCGTGCCAGGCGCCCCAGACGATGTAGGTGAAGTTGGCGCCGTGCCACAGGCCGCCCAGGAGCATGGTCAGGAACAGGTTGCGGTAGGTGACCAGGGTGCCTTTGCGGTTGCCGCCCAGGGTGATGTACAGGTAGTCGCGCAGCCAGGTAGAGAGGCTGATGTGCCAGCGCCGCCAGAACTCGGTGATCGACTGGCTGATGTAGGGCTGCTTGAAGTTTTCCATGAAGCGAAAACCCATCATCAAGCCCAGGCCGATGGCCATGTCGCTGTAGCCGGAGAAGTCGAAGTACAGCTGCGCGGTGTAGGCCAGGGCGCCGAGCCAGGCATCGCCCGTGGTGGGGTTGTGCAGGGCGAAGCAATGGTCGGCGACCACCGCCAGGGTGTCGGCGATGAACACTTTCTTGATGAAGCCCTGCATGAACCGCGTGCAGCCTTCGGAGAACTTGTCCAGGGTGTGGGTGCGGTTGTTGAACTGGTCCGCCAGGTCACGAAAGCGCAGCACGGGGCCGGCGATCAGGTGCGGGAAGATCGCCACGAACGCCGCGAAGTCGATCAGGTTGCGGGTGGCCGGGGTGTCGCCGCGGTAGACGTCGATGATGTAGCTGATGGACTCGAAGATGTAGAACGAGATGCCGATCGGCAGCAGCACGTGGGTCAGGATGAACGGCTCAAGCCCCATGGAGGTCATGATGGCGTTGATGCTGTCGACGCCGAAGTTGGCGTACTTGAAGTAGCCGAGGATGCACAGGTCCACCGCCACCCCCAGCAGCAGCCAGCGCTGGGCGGGTTTGGTCCTGACACCGGCGGCGCCGACTTTCAGGCCGATCCAGTAGTTCCACAGGGTGACCCCGGCGAACAGCGCCAGGAAGTCCACGCGCCACCAGGCATAGAACACATAGCTGGCGATCAGCAGCAGCAAGTTGCGATAGCGTTGCCCGCTCAAGTAGTACAAGCCGAGAAAGATCGGCAGGAACAGGAACAGGAACACATTGGATGAGAAAACCATCCCGATCTCTCCATGTTTAACCAATAGTCAGAGGCCGGAGCCCCCCCAAACCCCCCCGTGAAAAACCGGGGAAGCGGTACTGCGTGCAGCGCGCCCCCTGTAGGAGCCGGCTTGCCGGCGAAGGCGCTCTTGAGGGCCTCTTCGCTGGCAAGCCAGCTCCTACAGGGGGACGTTCCAACGATTCGAATCAGGAGCCCTTTTCATGGGCCGGGTCGTAGACCTTGGTCAGGTCGCCACCCAGGCGGAAAGTCTTGAACGGCTGCATCTTGTGCTTGCGCTCCAATGTTTCCGGAGCGCAGGTGTAGAGGCTGCAGTAGGGTTCCAGCCAGGCGAATTTCGAGTCGACCTTGAGGTCGGTCATGTCCTGCTGCTTGCCGTTCTTCTTTTCGAAGGTGTCCGGGTCCTTGACCCCGGCCAGCACCCGCTCGCCCAGGCGCTTGAGTGCTTCGTGGTTTTCCTGGCGCAGGTCGACGCCGTTGACCTGGGCGAAGCTGGCGATCATTGCCAGCGGCGGCAGGGCGTAGTTGTGGTAGGCCAGGGCCCGCTGCTGGCGCTTGAGTTCGTTGGGCAAGAAGCCGTCGGCATCGACCTGGTTGGCGCCGACCTTGTATTCCTTGACCGCCCAGTCGAACAGGTCGCGGCGGTTGGTGGCCACGGCGGTGGCCATCACCGACCAGGCGGCCCAGTAGGAGTGGTTGTTGGTCTTGTCCAGGGGCAGGTTGTCCCAGTCGCTGACCACCTGGTCGGCCATCTTGCTGAACCAGGCCTCGATCTTCTGTGCCTGTTCCTGGTGGGTGGCCAGGGGGTGGGAGTCGGAGAACTTCAGCCGCAGGTAGGCCGAGGCCATGCTGCCCAGGGCCCATTTGCGCATGGACTTGCCGGTGTGGTTGAAGTCCTTGGACATCAGCGCATCGGCCTGGGCCCAGGCGCTGAGCCAGGCGAGGGTGCAGTCCAGCTGTTCAGGGCGGCCGTCGCGCATGAACTGCATGACCCGCTTGCTGGTACCGCGCTCGATCTTGGTGATGTCCGCGGTGGTGTCACGAAAGGCCTGTTCGGACTGCACGTTGAGGGTCGCCCGGGCCTTGTCCGAGCCTTCGTACTTGCTGCGAAACTGCAGGGCGCCGGTGTAGGGCGCCGGCATGGCGTCGCAGCCCTCGCTGTTGTCGCCGCTCTTGAACTTGTCCACCGGGGCGTAATAGCCCTGGGGCGGGCGCAGCGGCGCGGCGGCCTGGGCGCTGCCGGTGACGATGGCCAGCCCCAGCAGGCTGGGTATCAACAAGCGTTTCAAGTCTGTGCTTTGCATAGGTAACCTCATTGCCCGATCTGCGCGGTGCGTTGCTCGGCGCTCGGGAATACGTTGCGTTTGCAAATTTTCGCTTCGACCTTCTGCCCCGCAGTGCCCGCTTCCGGGCCCTGGATCTCGACCGCCAGCAGGTTCTGCGAGGCCCAGTCTTCGTCGGTGCGCAGTTCGAAGGCGAAGCGCCCGTCGGTGTCGGACGTTTCCGGTTTTTCGATCTTGATGTCCTCGTGGCGCCCGTTCATGTACCAGAGGGTGGCTTGCAGGGTTTTCACCGAGGTGTCGGCGAAGCGGATGTCGACCTGATGACCGCTGTTGCGCAGGTCCATGTTCTTGCTGTTGACCAGCAATTCGTTCTTGCCGGGCTTGAGGGTGGTGCTGCCGGTCATCTGCGCGTCCTTGCCCTCGCAGCCGTTGTCCAGCAGGGCCATCATCTGCCGGTAGATGGTTTCCTGGTCCAGGCGGTACAGCGGCGAGAATTCCCAGATGAGGATCTTCGGCGGGCTCTTCTGGAACTCGTCGCTGCCCAGGTACTGCAGCATCGAGCCTTCCAGGCCGCCGCCGGGGAAGGCGACGTTGAGGATGTCGGCACCGATGGCCTCTTCCAGGAAGCCGGCGAAGTTGTAGTTCTTGCCACTGTGGCTGGTGCCCACGAGGGTGATCTGCGGGTTGCCGGAGTCGCCGAACAGGTCGCCGTCGCCAGCCTCGCCCTTGGGCTCGGTGGTGAACTGGTCCATGTACTGGATGGCGTAGCTGGTGCCGCACAACTGGCCGGCCATGTTGTGCAGGGTGCCGGTCTTGCCCATGCGCCCGGACTTGTGGGTTTCGAATTCACGCCGTGGAATGTCGGCAAAGGCCGGCAACTGCTTGACCTTGTCGGCGACGATCTTCGCCGTGCGCTGGGCGCCATAAGGGGTCCAGTGCTGGTCGCCGCGGAAGTAGAAGTCGTGGGCCGGCAGGGTATCGGGCAGTTGTTCGTTGGTCAGCGGCGAGAGGTCCGGCACCACGTAGCCCATCTGCGCGAAGCGCCCGAGCATGGCCTTGTAGTTGCTCAGCGCCTTGTCATAGTCGAAACGGGCTTTCTCCGCCGGGTTGAGCTTGTTGCGGTTCACCAGGCCGCGGGTCGGCTGATAGACCACCACCAGTTCCACGCCCTTGCTCTTGAAGGCTTCGTGCAACTGCTTGAGGCGGCGGTAGCCTTCGGGAGTGGTGTTGAACTCGGTGCGCAAATCTTCCTGGGTACGGAACAACCAGTCGCCCTGGGCTTGCACCAGGGTGGTGAAGTTCTGCTGGTAGCGGGTCACGTAGTTCTTTGCGTCGTGGGCGGCCGGGCACAGGTTGCAGCACGGCTCGGCCTTGAAGTTCGGCGCGGCGCTCGTGGCGCTGGTTTCGTCGGCACGGGCGCCGGCGCTGGCGGCGAGAATCCCCGCGGTCAGGGCCGACAGGCCCAGGAGTTTGATCCAGTGTGGGTGCATGAAAGTCATCCTCAATCCCGCAATTCGGTCTGGCGTTCGACGGGGTCGATCAACACGGCTTTCTGCTGGCGCACCAGCAGGTCGAGAATTTCATCCTGGCGCTCGCCCAGGACCCCGGAGAAGCTGATGCCGCTGCTTTTGGTCGGCGCCAGCATGGAGACCCGGTACAGCTCCACGCTCAAGGGGGAGTCGATGGACATCGGCCCGCTGCCGTTGGCGGCCAGCTCGCCGCCGACCACGATCAGCGAGACCTGGGCGTCGAACGGGTCGAGCTTGATGTCGCGGTCGGTGTCGGAAAGGTCCTTGATGTGGCCGTAGACCCCGGTCAGGCCGTTGGCCATGGCGATGTTTTCGTACAGGCGGATGTTCACGCTGTTGCGAATGCGGATGCCGTGGCGGCGGTTGCTGATCACCTTGTTGCCGTAGATCAGGTTGTCGGCACTCTCGTAGAGGGTGATGCCGTCGGTGTGGTTGCGGTAGATCTCGTTGTAGGCGATCAGGTTGTTGACGCTGTTACGGTCGATCACCAGCCCGGAGAGGTGGTTGTCGTAGCTGCGGTTGTTGAAGATGAAGCTGTCGTTCACTTCCCGGGAAATGATGATGCCGTGCTTCTTCTTGGTGCCGTGGACGGTGTTGTCGGCAATGATCAGGCCATGGGAGCGGTCGTGGGGGTCGATGCCGTAGACGATGTTGTCCTTGTAGGTGTTGCCCTTGAGCACGAAGTCCCGGGTCTCGTAGCAGTAGAAGCCGTACCACATGTCCGAGAACGTCGAGCCGACGATCCAGCCGGTGGGCTCGGGGCGCTTGAGCACCTTGGCCATGTTCGGCGTGTACTGGGAAATACTCACCCCGTAGGACTTGGAGTTGGCGTAGCCGAAGCTGGCCATCGTGCTGTTGACGATGTAAGTCTCGGTGCCGCCCCAGGCCAGCAGGAACGGGCGGAATTCCTTGGGCGAGCGGAAGGTCGCCGGGCCGTTGTCCTTCTCGCGCCAGCCCGTGACCTTGGTGTCACGCACGAACAGCTGGCCATCGTTGACCAGGAACGAGCCGCCTTCCTGGGACAGGCGCAGCTCCTGGGTCTGTTTGTCGATTTCCAGGATGCCGTGGCGGCCGACGACGATGGGCAGGCGGGCCAGGTAGACCCCGGGTGCGGTTTCGCTGATGTACTGCTTGGGCAGCTTGCCCACCAGTTCCTTGAGGTTGACGTAGCCGTCGTCGATGAAGATCGCCTGGGGTATGCCGTGCTGGCGCACCACCCATTCGGCCATCTTGTTGTCACCGCCGATAAAGTCCTTCAGGGCGTCTTCCTGCATCATCCGGCGCACGCTGATCTTGCCCGGCTTGCTGCGCACGATCTTCGCCGCGGCCGCCTCGGCGGTGTAGCCGGAGAGGTCGGGCAGGGTCGGCTTGGCCAGGGCCAGGGGCTCGATGGGAGCACTGCTGACGGTGTAGGTCTTGGCCTGTTGCAGCTCCTTGGCGATGATCGGCGCCTTGGCCGTCTCGGCAGTGGCGAAGGCGCTGCTGCTGGCCAGCAGCAGGGCGCCGGCCAGGAGGCTCAGGGAGCCTCTGGACAACGGGCTCTGGAGAGTTTGATTAGGCATGTCGGGCACTCCTTTAGCGGCTTGCATCAGAAGCGCCAGATCACGTCGATAAAGGCGCGGTGCATGTAGGAGTCGACCTCTTTGCCGTAGGCGTCGCCGGGCTTGAACACGCCACCGCGCAAACGCACCAGGGCCGAAGGTTCATCGATCGACTGGCTCAGGGCCGCGGGCAACAGGCCTTGCTTGAAGTACTTGGTGACCACCAGGTCCATCTCCTGGCCGAGGTCCTTCTTGCCATCCATGAGCGGCAGCGAGGTGCTGCTGAGCAGGGCGCCGGTGGTGTCGTCGTAGTTGTTGTCCACTGCGTTGATGCCGTTGCTGCCCACCGGTTTGTTGCCGTCCACACGCCAGAACTTGTGGTAGACCAGGCTGGCGTCGTAGTCCTCGCGCAGTTGCCAGGAACCGAACAGGGTGGCGCTCTGGGTGTTGTTCATTTCGCCCCGGAAGGCTTCGCCGAAGCGGTGCACCCGGGAGCGAGTACCGGTGTAGTTGGAGCGGTTGCTTTGCAGGCCGTTCTGTTCGTACTCGGCGCTGGCCCGGGCATAGGCCGCGCCCACTTGCCAGTTCGGGTCAAGGCGCAGGCGCACGCCCAGGTCGGTGGCCCAGCCGTTGAGGTTGTCCCCGCGCTTGGCTTGGGTCGGGCGGCTGCCATCGGCGTTCAGCGGGTTGACCGTATCGCGGTCGCCGCGCATGCCGGTGAGGCTGGCCCAGTAGTTGACGGTATTGGTGTTACGCCAGTTAAAGGCGTCGCTGTTGGCTTCCAGGCCGAGCCAGGTCAGGTCGCCGTTTTCCTTCTTGTCCAGCGGGTCGCTGGCCACGCCGGGCTGGGCATAGTCGAGCTTGCCGTCGTCGTGGGTATGGTGGGCGCGGATGCCCACCCACTGGCCGGGCGTCCACTGGTAGGCGGCGTCGGCGTACA
Organism: Pseudomonas sp. JV245A; assembly: GCF_032424515.1. Classification (NCBI taxonomy): domain Bacteria; kingdom Pseudomonadati; phylum Pseudomonadota; class Gammaproteobacteria; order Pseudomonadales; family Pseudomonadaceae; genus Pseudomonas; species Pseudomonas sp. JV245A. Next base: position 592 of record NZ_VYKE01000159.1, on the reverse strand, counting down.
GGTGCAGGCGGTCCTTGTCCTTGGGCGCCAGCTCCTTGAGGTCGGTGCGGTATTCACTGAAGCGCTCGGCGGCCCCCAGGTTGGCCCGCAGCAGGGTGGTGTCGAAGGTCCAGTTCAGCGCCTCGATGTTGGTGTCGCGCCATTGCCCGTCATCGTTGCGCAGGCGCTGGCGGCCGAACTTCAACTGCTCGCCGGGGTAGGCGGTGAAGCCGCTGTAGCCGACCCAGAACTCGCGCATGGCCAGGTAGTTCTTCTTGGTCTTGCGGTCATCGTTGCTGGACTGCTGGCTGGCGTTGTCGCCGGACTGTTGCAGGGTGTCGGTTTCGATCACGTCGCTTGCGGTCACTGCCTGGCCCATGGCGTAGGCGCTCCAGTTGCCGCTTTCGCCATAGACCCAGGGCCGCAGGTCGAGGCCGATGCCGTTGACGTCGCCACCGCCCTGGGTGCCCAGGTCGCGATCGTCCTCGGACTGGCCGGTGATCTTCACTTCCAGGCCGAAGTTCTTGGTGTCGGTGATGGCCGCCAGGGTCGGGTTGGACCAGATCATGGCAAAACCCAGGGCCATGCCCAGTTTCGACAGGCACAAGCGCTT
>NZ_VYKE01000158.1:0-11239 GCF_032424515.1 Pseudomonas sp. JV245A | reverse complement strand
TCCTACGGTCGGGGGACTGGCGGACGAGGTAGCTCAGCGCTGCATGCCCCAGCGTTTTACCGTGATCCGCTCCAGGGTGTCGAAGATCAGGTTTTCCACCAGCAGGCCGATGAGGATCACCACTGCCAGCCCGGCAAACACCTTGTCGGTGTACAACTCATTGCGGTTCTGGAAGATGTACCAGCCCAGGCCACCCTTGCCGCTGGTGGCGCCGAACACCAGCTCGGCAGCGATCAGGGTGCGCCAGGCGAAAGCCCAGCCGATCTTCAACCCGGCGAGAATCGACGGCAGCGCCGCCGGGATCAGGATGAACAGCACCAGGCGCAGGCCCTTGAGGCCGTAGTTGCGCCCGGCCATGCGCAGGGTTTCGGAAACCCCGAGAAACCCGGCATAGGTGTTCAAGGCCAAAGCCCAGAGCACCGAATGCACCAGCACGAAGATCAGGCTGTTCTGCCCCAGGCCGAACCACAGCAGCGCCAGGGGCAGCAGGGCAATGGCCGGCAGCGGATTGAACATCGAGGTCAGGGTGCTCAGCAGGTCACGGCCAAGCCGGGTCGAGACCGCCAGGGTGGTCAAGGCAAACGCCAGGACGATGCCGATCAGGTAGCCCTTGAGCAGCACCACCAGGGAAATGCCCACCTTGCCCAGCAATTCGCCGCTGAGCAGGCCCTGGTAAAGAGCGCTGGCAGTTTGCAGAAAACTCGGTAGCAGCAGGTCGTTGTTCTGGTAACGGGCCACGGCTTCCCAGAGCAGCGCCAGCAGGACCAGGATCAGGCTCTTGCGCAACCAGCCTTGTTGCCAGAGGCGCTGCCCCAGGGGCAGCTCGCGCTCCAGGGGCACTTGCAGCAAGGGCTGCAGGACAACTTCGTATTCCTCGCGCGCAGGGGATGAGTGGCTCATCGGGCATTCCTCGTTCAACGGTGGCCTGACGGCTCAATAAGCGATACGGATATCGGCGAAATCCAGCTCGGTTTCAGTTTCCGGCGATTGGCCTTCATCGAACAGCAAGCGGTGGATGCGCCGCGCGGTCTGCTGAAAGGCCACGCCACCGAGGCTCTGCAGGTCGTACTGGTGGCTGTGGACTTCCGCCCGCACGCGCCCCGGATGAGGCGACAACAGGAGGATGCGATTGCCCACCACCAGCGCTTCCTCGATGGAGTGAGTGACGAACAGCAAGGTGAAGCGCACCTCCTCCCAGAGCCGCAGCAACTCCTCCTGCATCTTGCGTCGGGTCAGGGCGTCGAGGGCGGCGAAAGGTTCGTCCATCAGCAGGATCTTCGGCTGCATGGCCAGGGCGCGAGCGATCGCCACCCGGGCCTTCATGCCACCGGACAGGGTATGCGGATAGGCATCGGCGAAAGCCGCCAGGCCGACTTTTTCCAGGTATTCCAGGGCACGCTCTTCGGCCTCGCGGCGGCCGAGGGTCTTCGACGCCAGCAAGGGAAACATCACGTTCTGCTTCACGGTTTTCCAGGGGGGCAACTGGTCGAACTCCTGGAACACCACGATACGATCCGGCCCGGGCTGGCTGACGCGCTGGCCTTGCAGGCGAATCTCGCCCTCACAGGGCTGAATGAACCCGGCCACGGCCTTGAGCAGGGTCGACTTGCCGCAGCCTGAAGGCCCCAGCAGGATAAAGCGGTCGGCCGGATCAACCTCGAAACTCACCTGGTGGGTGGCCCGCACCACCCGCTGCGGGGTGCGGTATTCCAGGCTGACTTGTTCCACCGCCAACAGCGCCGGGGCGATGGCAGCGCGATTGCTGGCCGTGTGGCCTGGCAAGGGGGCGTTCATGGCGATCAGCTCCCCTGCAACGGTTTGGCATCCTGGAAGAAGTAGTCCTTCCACGACTCGGGCTTGTTCTTGATCGCACCGACCCGGTAGAGGAATTCCGCCAGTGGGTAGGTGTTTTTTGGTGTCACGCTGAACTCGAACTGCGGGTTGTCGATGATCTTCAGCAAGGCGGCGCGGTCGATCTTGGCCTTGGTCACGCGCAGGTAGGTATCGGCGGCTGCGCCCTTGTCGTGCTGGGCGAACTCGGCCGCTTCGGCCAGGGCTTCGACGAAGGCCTTGTAGGTCTTGGGGTTGTCGTTGCGGAATTTCTCGGTGGCGAACAGCACCGTCGGTGAGTTGGGCCCCAGCAGGTCGTAGGTATTGAGCACCACGTGCACATTGGGGTTCTCCAGGGCCTGGTCCTGGAATGGCGGGTTGGAGAAGTGCCCGGTCAGTTCGGTGCCGCCGGCAATCAGCGCGGCGGTGGCGTCCGGGTGGGGAACGGCGATGGTGTACTTGTCCAGGCGATTGAATTCCTTGTCGCCCCATTGCTTGGCGGCGGCGTATTGCAGGAAGCGCGATTGCACCGAGACCCCCACCGCCGGTACCGCAATGCGGTCCTTTTCGGTGAAGTCGGCGATGGTCTTGACCTTGGGATTGTTGCTCACCAGGTAGTAGGGAAAGTTACCCAGAGAGGCTACGGCCTTGACGTTCTGCCGGCCGTGGGTGCGATCCCAGATGGTCAGCAGCGGCCCGACGCCCGCCCCGGCAATGTCGATGGAGCCCGACAGCAAGGCGTCGTTGACCGCCGCGCCGCCGGACAGCTGGGTCCAGTCGACCTTGATGTCGATGCCCTGCTCCTTGCCGTGCTTTTCGATCAGGTTCTGGTCGCGCACCACATTGAGCAGCAGGTAGACGATACCGAACTGTTCAGCGATGCGGATCTCGCCTTCGGCCTGGGCCGGCGCAGGCGCGACCAGGCTGCCGGCCAGCAGGCTGAAACCCAGGCCGATGGCCGTGGCCAGTCTGCCGAGGCGGGGAATGAAGGGAATGGATAAGGACATGCTGGCTCTCCTGCCGTGCCTGGCTGATCAGTAAGGGGCGTCGCCCTGGATGGTGGTGCGATACAGCTTGCGGCGCAGATGGCTCGGGCAACCGGCGGCCAGGTGGATCAGCGAGCGGTTGTCCCAGAACACCAGGTCGTGGGGCTGCCATTGATGGCGGTAGATGTTGTCCGGCAGCACGCTGTGGGCATACAGCTCGGCCAGCAACTGGGCGCTTTCGTCTTCCGGCAGGCCAACGATGCGGGTGGTGAAGCCTTCGCTGACGAACAACGCCTTGCGGCCGTTTTCCGGGTGAGTGCGCACGACCGGGTGCACCACCTCGGCGACCTGGGCCAGTTGCTCCGGGGTCAGGATCGGGCGCCAGTTGCCCTCGAACTTGGTCTCGCTGTAGCGCGCCGTGTAGGAGTGGGCGGCGCTGCGTCCCTCGACCGCCTTGCGCAGCGCCTCGGGCAAGTTGTCCCAGGCCTGGTGCATGTTGGCGAACAGGGTGTCGCCCCCTTCGGCTGGCAGTTCCTGGGCGTGCAGCATCGAGCCCAGGCTCGGCAGCTCCTTGTAGGAGAGGTCCGAGTGCCAGAACTTGCCGGCGTCCCCCAGGCCGATGGACTGGCCGTTCTCGATGATGTTGGAAACGATGAGGATTTCCGGGTGCCCGGCCAGCAGGAACTGCTTGAGCACATGAATCTGCAACACACCGAAGCGACGGCTGAAGGCAATCTGCTGTTCGGGGCTGATGCGCTGGTCGCGGAACACCACTACGTGATGGTCCAGGTGGGCGCGGTGGATGCGGGCGAAGTCCTGGTCGTTGACTGGCCGGGACAGGTCGAGGCCGACGATCTCGGCGCCTACAGCCCCATTCAAGGGCCGGATTTCGAAAGCTTGTGCGGCAATGGAGGCGGCACTGGCTGATGCAGACATGACTGAAACTCCCGCGCAGGCGCGCCCAGGGCGCGCGCGTCGATCAGAAACTCACGGAGATCCCGTGTGGGTTCATTTCGTGCGGCGCGCCGATTGGTCGGCAGGTACGCAGGGAGTCAACTTTATAGATATAAGAAAACGAATTTAAATACCGTTAGTGAATAACGATATGTTGATTCAACCGATGGACCGCTTGGGGACGGTACGCCGACGAAGGCGCTCTCAAGGCCCCTTCGCTGGCAAGCCAGCTCCTACAAGGCTGGCAGGTGGTTTCTTACATGGATCAGCGTTCGTGCAGGGCTTCGGCGCGAGCGCGGATGATCGGCTTGAGCAGGTAGCTGAGGATGCTTTTCTTGCCGGTGATGATGTCCACCGAGGCCACCATCCCGGGGATGATCAGCAGCGGCTTTTCATCGGTGCCCAAGTGGCTGCGGTCGGTGCGCAGCTTGATCATGTAGTAGGTGGTCTTCTTGTCTTCATCGGTGATGGTATCGGCGCCGATCTGTTCCAGGCGGGCCTTGAGGCCACCGTAGATGGTGTAGTCATAGGCGCTGAACTTGACCACCGCTTCCTGCCCCGGGTGCAGGAAGGCGATGTCCTGGGGACGGATCTTGGCTTCCACCAGCAGGGTGTCGTCCAGGGGGACGATTTCCACCATGTCGCTGCCCGGCTGGATCACCCCGCCGATGGTGTTGACCATCAGCTGCTTGACGATACCGCGTACCGGCGAGGTCACCAGGGTGCGGCTGACCCGGTCTTCCAGGGCCTTGCCGGTGGCGCTGGCCTTGTTCAGTTCGGTACGCGCTTCGTTGAGCTGGGTCAGGGCCTCGCTGCGGAACTTGCCGCGGGTTTCATCGATCTTGCGCTGCACTTCCTTGATCGCCGATTCGGCGCGGGGGATCGCCAGGGTGGTGGCGTCCAGCTGGCCACGGGTTTCCACTTCGGCACGCTTGAGCCGCAGCACTTCCACCGGCGACACCGCGCCCTGGGCCACCAGCGGCTCGGACATGGCGATTTCCTGGCGCTGCAGGCCCAGTTGCTGGCGGTATTGCGCCTGCTTGGAGGTGAACTCGCGCAGTTCCTGCTGCTTCTGGATCAGCTGTTCCTGGAGGCCACCGATCTCGTCATGCAGTTGCTGGCGACGGCTCTGGTACAGGGATTTCTCACTGGCCGCCTGGCCCGGCGCTTCCTTGACCGCCTCAGCGGGGAAACTCAGCTCGCGTTCATCCACCTCGGCGCTCAGGCGCTCGACCCGCAGCAGCATGGACAGGCGCACGGTCTCGGTCTCGCCGACGTTGGACTGGAAGCGCGTGTCGTCGAGGCGAATCAGCGGCGCGCCGGCCTCGACTATCTGGCCTTCCTTGACGTACAGCTCGGAGACGATGCCGCCTTCTAGGTTCTGGATCTTCTGCAGCTTGGAGGAAGGAATCGCCTTGCCCTCGCCCTTGGTTACCTCGTCGATCACCGCGAAGTTGGCCCACAGCACCAGGAACAGGAAGAACGCGATGATGCCCCAGATGGTCAGGCGGATAACCCGCGGCGCATCTTCGATCAGTGCCTTGTTGACCTCGGGCAGCGGCTGCCCCTGGAGCGAATCGGTGCCTTTGAAATAGCGACGGATCGAGTCCTTGAATCCCGACTTAAGCAACACTGATCTGCCCCTTCTTCAACGCTTCCATCACCACCGCTTTCGGGCCATCGGCCAGGATTTGTCCACGGTCCACCACCAACAGCCGGTCCACCAGCGACAGCAACGACGCCCGGTGGGTGACCAGTACCACGGTCTTGCTCTGCACCACCGCCTCCAGGCGCTGTTTCAAGCGCTCTTCGCCGGTGTTGTCCATGGCGCTGGTGGGCTCGTCGAGCAGCAGGATCTGTGGGTTGAGCAACAGCGCGCGAGCCAGGGCGACGTTCTGCCGCTGGCCACCGGAAAGGTTCTGCCCGCGCTCGCCCACCTGCAATTCATAGCCCTGCGGGTGCAGCCTGGCGAACTCATGGACCCCCGCCAGCTCCGCAGCCTGCAGTACCAGTTCGTCCTCGACGTAGCGGGCACCGGAGGTCAGGTTGTCACGCAGGGTACCGGCCAGCAGCTGGATGTCCTGGGGCACGTAGCCGATGTTGTGACGCAGTTCGCTGACGTCGATCTGGCGGATGTCCACACCGTCTACCAGCAGGGCACCGGAGTCCGGCTGGTAGAGCCCCACCAGCAGCTTGGCCAGGGAGCTCTTGCCGGAGCCGCTGCGGCCGATGATGCCGACCTTTTCCCCCGGCTTGATCATCAGGTTGATGTTCTTCAGCGCCGGGTTCTGCTGCCCCGGGTAGGTAAAACTCAGTTGCCGACACTCGATGGCACCCTGCAGCACGCTGCGGCTCAGGGGGCGCTCGTCGAAATTGCGCTCCTGGGGCAGCTCCATCATCTGGTCCACGGAGGTCATGGTGACCCGCGCCTGCTGGTAGCGGGTCAGCAGCCCGGACAGCGAAGCCAGCGGGCTCAGGGCCCGACCGCTGAGCATGTAGCAGGCGATCAGGCCGCCCATGCTGAGGTTGCCGTCGATGATCTGGTACACGCCGAAGATGATCATGATCACCCCGGCCAGTTGCTGGATCAGCAAGGTGATGTTCATCGCCAGGCTGGACAGCATCTTCACCCGCAGCTCAAGCCGGCTGAGGGTGCCGATGGTCTGCTCCCACTGGTACTGGCGCTCGCTCTCGGCGTTGTTGACCTTGACCGCGTCCAGGCCGGCCAGGGTCTCGATCAGGCTCGACTGGCGCTCGGCGCCCAGAGCCATGGTCTTCTCCATGGTCGCCACCAGGGGCTTCTGCAGGGCATAGCCGATGCACAGGGCAATCGGGAAGGCCAGCACCGGAATCCACACCAGATGCCCGCCAAGGATGGCGATCACCAGGAAGATCAGCAGGGTGAACGGCAGGTCGATCAGGCTGGTGAGGGTCAGGGATGCGAGAAAGTCCCGCAGGCTCTGAAACTCATGGATGTTCTGGGCGAAGCTGCCGACCCGTGCCGGGCGGTACTTCATGGCCATGCCGACGATGCGCTCGAACAGCGTGGCGGAAATGATCAGGTCGGTCTTCTTTCCCGCCAGGTCCAGGCACAGGCTGCGCAGGCCCTTGAGGATCAGGTCGAAGATGTAGGCGCCAATGATGCCGATGGACAGCACCCACAGGGTCGAGGTGGCCTGGTTCGGCACCACCCGGTCATAGACGTTCATCACGAACAATGGCGCGGCCATGGCGATGATGTTGATCAGCAGGCTCGCGGCAATGGCGTCGGCATACAGCCAGCGCGAGCGCTTGAGGGTGTCGCGGAACCAGGAACGGGCGCGAGGGATCAGCGACCCGTGGTTGACGTCGAACTTGTGCTGGGGCTGGGCGAAGAACACCTGGCCGCTGTAATCGTCGGCCAGCAACTGGCGGTCGACACAGACTTCGCCGCCATCGCTTTCGCTGAGCAGCAGCCGCGCCTGGTCTTCACCCTGCCAGCCCAGCAGCACCGCGCTGCGACCGTCCTTGAGCAGCAACAGGGCGGGCATGGCGATGGCTGGAATCTGTTCGAGCTTGCGCCGCAGCACCCGGCCCTGCAGCCCGGCCCGGGCCGCGGCCCGAGGCAGCAGCTCGGCGCTCAGGCGCTGGGATGGCAAGGGCAGGCCGGTGGTCAGCATCGCCGCACTGGCGGGCTTCTGGTGCAGGAAACAGAGGGTCAGCAAACCATCCAGAAGGGGATCGTCATGCATGCCGCGTGGATCATGACTGAGTTGCACACTGACTTCTGATTCCACGCTCGACACTCTTGACTGGCTGGTTGGATGAAATTAGCTCAATTCATCCCGGGCAGCTGGACCTTGGGCTTCACATCGCTTTGCACGACGGAGGCCATAGGTGCCACCACTCCCTGGCTTTTGAGCAACTCGCCCATGGTCGCCTTGATTCGATATTGAGTAAATAACTGAATGTTCTGGATCTCGGCCAGGCGCCGGGAGGCGGTGAACAACTCGTTTTCACTGTCGAGCAAGTCCAGCAGGGTACGTTCACCCAGGCTGAACTGCTTCTGGTAGGCGGTCCGCACGCTGGTGCTGTGATCCACATATTGCTGGGCGATCGGCACCTGGGCGTTGGCGTTGTTCAAGGCGTTCCAGGCCAGGCCCAGTTCCTCGTTCAGCACCCGCAGGGCGTTGTTGCGGATATCCAGCGCCTGGTTGGACTGGTAGGCCTTGGACTCCAGGTCGGCCTTGTTGCTGCCGCCGGCGAACAGGTTGAAGCGCATGCGCAGCATGGCCTGCCATTCATTGTTGTGGCCGTTCTGGCCGTCCAGGTCGTTGTCGGCAGTACGCCCCAGCTCCGCGTCGAAGCGCGGATAGAACGCCGACTTGGCGGCATCGTACTGCTTCTCGGCAGCGACGATATCGGACTCGGCGGAACGCAGGATCGGGCTGTTTTCCAGCATCTGGTGCCGGGCCTCGTCGAGGTTGGCCGGCAACAGCGCCATAAAACTGGCAGGGCGTTCCAGCTGGTCCGGCATTTCTCCGACGGCACTCAGGTAGTTGGTCTGGGCGTCGGCGAGGTTGGTCTGCTCGGTGATCAGGTTGTTGCGGGCCTGGGCCATCCGCGCTTCAGCCTGGTCAAGGTCGGCGCCGCTACCCACGCCACGCTGGGTGCGCAGCTTGATCTGGTCGTAGATACGCTCGTGATTGCGCAGGTTGTCTTCCGCCAGTTGCACGAATTGACGGCGGGTCAGCACATCCAGATAGACCTGAGCCACGGTCAGGGCCGTGCGCTCGGAGGTGCCCAGCAGGGAGTAGGCGCGGGAGTTGACGGTGGCTTGTTGACGCCCGACTTCGCTGGACGTGGCAAAACCGTCAAAAACCATCTGTTGCAGACGCAAACTTGACTCGCCGCGGTTCAAGGTTTCCCAGTGATTGCTGCCTGTACCCGCACGGGTCGTAGGGTTATCCGTCCCTTCACGACCATAGCCAGCTAGCATGTCCACTCGTGGCAGATAGCCACCTTTGGCGGCTTTCAGCTGGTAGTCAGCAGCCAGACGGCTGTTCACGCCGGCTTGGATTTCCGGGTGCACATCCAGTGCTTTCTGCATGGCTTCAGGAAGGGTTTGAGCCTGCACAAAGCTGGCGGCTAAGGCAAAGGGCAGGGCCTTGAACAGATGAAAACGCATGGTAAGAATTTCCCTCGGACAGCGTGTCCAGAATCACGTCAGAACGTGGCACCACATCGATTTAGTACAACCAAAACAACCGTCCGTCGGAAAGTTCAAACTAAGAACTGGTTCACATACTTCAAGTCAGGTTACCGCGTGAATATCAATGTGACATTAATTCGGCGATTGTTTAGGATGGCGTCCATAAGGTCAATAGTTTGGCATAAAGTTAATATCCAAAAAATATAGCCAAACTTTTGACGATAGATCTGTCAATTACCCGTTCCCAATTACACACCTAGTACGTCCTGACTGAGTTGCGGCCCGCGCCCAAGCCGGTACATGGAAGTCGACTGAGCGGTACACCGGAGAGTCCCCAATGAGCAGTGTTGTTGCCATCGTCAAAAGCATTGTCGGCCAAGTTTTCGTGGTTTCCCCGGAAGGGATCCGACGCGTACTCATTGAAGGGGACCGCCTGTTCGTGGGTGACCAGGTAGACACCGGCCCGGCCGGGGCCGTCACCCTGGAGTTGACCGACGGGCGTACTCTGGACCTGGGGCGTGACACCCAGTGGAGCGGTGCCGCACCGGACTCCAGCACGGACCTGGCACAGGCCACCGCTCAGGCCGCCCCTTCGGTGGCAGAACTGCAGCAGGCCATCGCTGCCGGCGCCGACCCGACCACCGACCTGGAAGCCACCGCCGCCGGCCCGACCGCCGCGGGGAATGGCGGCGCGGCCGGTGGTGGCCACAGTTTTGTGCAGTTGGAAGAGACTGCGGGCCGGGTCGACCCGACCATCGGTTTCCCCACCGCTGGCCTGGGGCTGGCCAACTCGACCCAGGACAACACCTTTGGCGGCCTGACCAACAATGGCGGCCTGGGCAATGGCAACGGCAATGGCAGCGGGAGTGACTCCCTGCGCCCGGCCACCCTGACCCTGGGCGCCACCCCAACCATTACCGAAGCCGGTGGCACCCTGGTGTACACCGCGACCCTGACCCAGGCGCCACTTACCGACCTGACTGTGACCCTGTCCAATGGCGCGGTCATCGTCATCAGCGCCGGCCAGACCACTGGCAGCGTGCAGGTGCCCCTGGCGCCCCAGGACAACGTCTATATCGACCCGGGCCAGATCAGCGTCAGCGTGACCGGCACCACCGGCGGTGGCGGCCTGCTGGTAACGGTCAACCCGACCCCGGCGGTCACCCAGGTCACCGACACCATCGACACCACCACCGTCAGCCTGACCGCTGATGCCAGCGTTACCGAGGGCGGGCAGATCACCTACACCGCCACCCTCACCAACCCGGCACAGACTCCGGTGACCATCACCCTGTCCAACGGCTCGGTGATCACTATCGAAGCGGGCAAGTCCAGTGGCTCGATCGACGTCCCGGCGCCAGCCAATGACGTCTACAAGAACGGCGACACCATCGAAGTCGGTATCACCAAGGCTGAAGGCGGCAACTTCGAGAACCTGCAACCCAGCCCAGACAAAGCGGTCACCACCGTGACCGACAGCATCGACGACACCGGCCTGAGCCTGTCGGCCACCGATACCGTGGCCGAGGGTGGCTCCATCGTCTACACCGCGACCCTGACCAACGCTGCCGGCACCCCGGTCACCGTGACCCTGAGCAACGGCGCGGTAATCACCATCGCTGCCGGTGCCACTTCCGGTACTGCCACCGTCGCCGCCCCTGCCGATGATGTCTATAAAGACGCGGGCAAGGTTGAAGTCACCATCACCAAGGCCGATGGCGGCAATTTCGAAAACCTGGTCACCGACCCGGCTCCGGCAGTTACCGACGTCACAGACACTATCGATACTTCGACGGTCAGCCTGACCGCAACACCAAGCGTGGCTGAAGGTGGCACCGTCGTTTACACCGCATCGGTGACTGCGCCAGTGACCGGTTCGCCGGTCGTCGTCACTCTGTCCAATGGCCAGACCATCACCATTCCAGTGGGCGAGTCGTCCGCCAGCGTCAACTTCACCGCGCCAAACGATGCGTTGGCGGGCGGTAGTTCCCTGAGCACCACCATTACCAAAGCCGACGGCGGTAACTACGAGAAGCTGGAAATCAGCGACAAGCCGGCTGAGACCTCGGTCACCGATACTCCGGACACCACCACCCTGAGCCTGACCGCTACCGAGTCCGTGGCCGAAGGTGGCTCCATCGTCTACACCGCCACCCTGACCAATGCCGCTGGTACTCCAGTCACCGTGACCCTGTCCAACGGCGCGGTGATCACCATCGCCGCTGGCGCTACTACCGGCACCACCACCGTCGCGGCCCCGGCGGATGACGTCTACAAA
>NZ_VYKE01000157.1:0-11331 GCF_032424515.1 Pseudomonas sp. JV245A | reverse complement strand
TCGCAGGCTCGGCAGCGACTACAGGGCTCAGGGATGCGTGGGCTCAGCCATCGCTGAATTGCAGGGCCGCCAGGCGCGCATACAAGGGGTTGCTGGCAATCAGTTGCTGATGGGTACCCACCGCGACCAGCCTGCCCTGGTCCATGACCGCGATCCGGTCGGCATTCTTCACCGTGGCCAGGCGATGGGCGATCACCAGGGTGGTGCGGTTCTTCATCAGGCTGGGCAAGGCCTGCTGGATCAGGTGCTCGCTTTGCGCGTCCAGGGCGCTGGTGGCTTCGTCCAGTAGCAGGATCGGCGCGTCCACCAGCAAGGCCCTAGCTATCGCCAGGCGCTGGCGCTGGCCGCCCGAAAGGCCAAGCCCGGCATCCCCCAGGTGGGTCTGGTAACCCTCGGGCATCTGTTCGATGAACTCATGGGCATAGGCGATCTTCGCCGCTTCCTGGACCTGGGCCAGGGTCGCCTCGGGATTGCCGTAGCGAATGTTCTCCTCGATGCTGCCGTAGAACAGCGCCGGGCTTTGCGAAACCAGGGCGAAGCAGCGACGCAGGTCCAGCGGGTCGAGCTGGGTCAGGGCCACGCCATCCAGCAGGATCCTTCCCTGCTGCGGGTCGTAGAAGCGCAGCAACAGATCATAAAGGGTGGATTTACCGGCCCCGGAAGGCCCCACCAACGCCAGAGTCTCTCCGGCCCGGATGCTCAGGCTCAAACCATCGATCGCGAAGCGGTCGGGCCGCGACGGATAGGAAAACCGCAGACCGTCCAGCTCCAGATCACCCCGCACCCGCGCAGGCAGGCTTACCAGCCCGTCGGCGGGCGGCTGGATGATATTGTCCGCCCGCAACAATTCGGCAATCCGCTCCGCCGCGCCGGCCGCGCGCTGCAACTCGCCGATCACTTCGCTCAGGGTGCCGAAGGCACTGCCGACAATCAGGCTGTAGAAGACGAATGCCGCCAGCTCGCCGCCGGAGATGCGCCCGGCAATCACGTCCATGCCACCGACCCAGAGCATCACCCCCACCGCCCCCAGCACCAGGACGATCACCAGGGTGATCAGCCAGGCACGCTGGACAATCCGCTTGCGCGCCGTGTCGAACGCCTGCTCCACGGTCACGGCAAACCGCCGTTCATCCTGGGGTTGGTGGTTGTAGGCCTGGACCGTCTTGATCTGGCCGAGGGTTTCCGAGACATAGCTGCCGACATCGGCAATCCGGTCCTGGCTCAGGCGCGACAGGCTGCGCACCCGCCGACCGAAGATCAGGATTGGCGCCAGTACCAGCGGCAAGGCGATGACCACAATGCTGGTGAGCTTGGGGTTGGTGACAAACAGCAGCACGATCCCCCCCAGCACCATCAGCGCATTGCGCAAAAACAGCGACAGCGAAGACCCGATCACCGATTGCAGCAAGGTGGTGTCCGCGGTCAAGCGCGACTGGATTTCCGAGCTGCGGTTGTTTTCGTAGAACCCGGGATGCAGGTAGATCAGGTGATTGAACACCTGGCGCCGGATATCCGCCACGCAACGCTCGCCAATCCACGACACCAGGTAAAAGCGCACGAAGGTGCCCACCGCCAGCGCCAGCACCAGCAGCAGGAACAGGCCGATGGACTGGTTCAACAGATGGGGCGATTGAGTCATGAAGCCCTGGTCCACCAACAGGCGAATGCCCTGCCCCATGGACAGGGTAATGCCGGCGGTAACTATCAGTGCCAGCAAGGCGCCCAGCGCCTGCCAACGGTAGGGAGCGACAAAGCGGCTGGCCAGATGCAGCGCCCGGCGGTGACGAGAAGAAAGCATACTGTTCATCCATTGACGCACCGGCGAGCCGTTCGTTGCAGCAACGGCAACGAGATGAATTCGCAGGAACTTTGGTAAATCACAATGAGTCAGGTTGATTATGACCGCTGACACTAGAGCCTAGAGATTATCGGTCTAATCCGTGGCTGGCACTCCCCGGGCATTTCTGTTGGAGTGAAGTCGCCGGGCCAGCCCTCGCGGCGGTCTGTAACAGCTTGGTCACCCGGCCATTCTAGAGTAAGCACACAACCTGATGAGGAGACAGGCCATGTCCTTGCAACACAGCAGCAATGACAAGATTCAAGTGATCCGTACCCAGCCGAACCAGTCTCTGGGGTGTGCCATCATCGACGCCCAGGGTCGCGAAGTACCCATTACTGAAGACATGATCCAGAACGCCTGCCGCGAACTGGAAAAGCGACTGGTCAAGCCTGCTCGGCAAGATTGACACACAGCCTCACGTCCTCTTGACCCGGCCTTGCGGCCGGGTTTTTTATGCGCGGTTTCAGGCCTCCCTGGCACCCAAGGCACGGACGATCTGGCTCAAGGCCGCGGACTCGCCCTGGATGCGCACTTCCAGACCGTCGATCTCGCGGCGCTCCGGATAATGCTTGCGCAGACCATCGAAGGCTCTGCGCTGCTGAGCTACATCGTCCGACAGGCTACGGCGAAAATCCGCATCGTCACGACGCGGGTCATACACGGCACGGCAGATCATCGCCAGGGCCCAGGCCGGGTCCGCATTGGCATTCAGGCTGACCTGAGGCACCCAGGGCGCCGGCAGCAAGGCCGACAGGCTGACCTGCTCGGCCTGCCCGAGGAAACGGCAGTAGGCCTGGTAGATCTGCGCCGTGCCCCGTTGCTTGCCGTCCAGGCTGTAACCGGCGATATGCGGCGTCGCCAGCACACAGAGGTCCGCAAGGGAAGCATCCACCGTCGGCTCCTCCTCCCAGACATCCAGCACCGCCTGCAAATCCTCGCGCTGGCGCAGCACCTCAGCCAGGGCCCGGTTATCCACCACCGGGCCACGGGCCGCGTTGATCAGCCAGGTGCCGTGCCTGAGCCGGTTCAGCCGCTGGCGATCCAGCAGGTGCCAGGTGGAGTCTTGCCCGCTCTTGGTCAGGGGTGTGTGCAGGCTGATGACATCGCAACGCTCGAGCAACTGCTCCAGGCTGACATAGTCGCCGCCTTCCGCCGCCTGCCGCTGCGGATCGCAGACCAGCACATTCCAGCCCAGGCCACGCAGCACCTCGATCAGGCGCCCGCCCACTTCACCGGCACCGACCACGCCATAGCAACGCTGCGCCAGGTCCACGCCTTCGATCTCGGCCAGGGTCAGCAGGCTGCCCAGCACATAGTCCACCACGCCCCGGGCGTTGCAGCCCGGGGCGCTGGACCAGGTGATCCCGGCCTGCTGGAAATACTCCAGGTCCAGGTGATCGGTGCCGATGGTGCAGGTGCCGACAAACCGCACCGGGCTGCCTTCCAGCAACTGGCGGTCGACCTGGGTCACCGAGCGCACCAGCAACACATCTGCCTGCTCCACGGTCGCCCGGTCGATGGCGCGCCCGGGGAAACGCCGGATCTCGCCGAAACCGGCAAAGAACTCTTCGATCAGGGGGATATTTTCGTCGGCAACAATCAACATGGCAGGCTCCTCTGGCGGAGCCGCAGTGTAGGCGCAGATGCCAGGCCGGGCTAGCGCGGCATGCGCGCGAACCGGCATTTTCACCACTCCCGGCGCTTACAAATCCACAACACGGGATGTTTTCCTGACTGAGATGTCAACGCGTAGACTGTCGCGTCCTGCGCAACACCACCTATGGACGCTACGCCCCGTGAATTCCGTGACTGACTCCCCTGCCGCCACCGCCACCAGCCGCCCTGCCCGGGTCGGCCGTGAACTGCATGACCTGCTGGTACTGGCCCTGCCCATCATGATTGCCCAGGTGGCCACCACCGCCATGGGCTTTGTCGATGCCGTGATGGCCGGCCGGGTCGGCCCGCGAGATCTGGCAGCCGTCGCCCTGGGCAACTCGATCTGGATTCCGGTGTTCCTGCTGATGACCGGCACCCTGCTGGCCACCACGCCCAAGGTGGCGCAGCGCTTCGGCGCCGGCAACCTGCACGAGATCGGCCCGCTGGTGCGCCAGGCACTGTGGCTCGCCGTGGTGGCCGGGATCTCGGCCCTGCTGATACTGATCAGTGCCGAGCCGGTGCTGCACCTGATGAATGTCGATCCGGAACTGATCAAGCCCTGCATGGGCTACCTGCACGGCATCGCCAGTGGCTTGCCGGCGGTAGCGCTGTACTACGTGCTGCGCTGCCTCAGCGATGGCCTGGGCCGCACGGTGCCGAGCATGGTCATCGGCCTGGGAGGCCTGGCCCTGAACATCCCCATCAACTACATCTTCATCTATGGCCATTTCGGTGTACCGGCCATGGGCGGCGTCGGTTGCGGCTGGGCCACGGCCATCGTGATGTGGGCCATGATGCTGGGCATGGCCGGCTGGATTTTCTGGGCACCGGCCTACCGCAAGATCCAGTTGTTCAGCCGCTTCGACTGGCCGCAAGGGGCGATGATCGGGCGCTTGCTGAGCATCGGCCTGCCCATCGGCATTGCAGTGTTCGCCGAATCGAGCATTTTCGCGGTGATCGCCCTGCTGATCGGCAGCCTGGGGGCCACGGTGGTGGCCGGGCACCAGATCGCCCTCAACGTCAGCGCCCTGATGTTCATGATTCCCTACTCCCTGGCCATGGCGGTGACCGTGCGGGTCGGCCAGGCCCTGGGCCGCCAGCAACCCCGCAATGCACGCTTCAGCGCCGGCGTCGGCATGGCCACGTCACTGGCCTACGCCTGCCTTTCGGCGAGCCTGATGTTCTTCCTGCGTGAGCCCATCGCCACCATCTACACCACCGACCCGATGGTGATTCAGGTCGCTTCGATGCTGATTGTGTATGCGGCGCTGTTCCAGTTTTCCGATGGCATCCAGGTCACGGCGGCCGGCGCACTGCGCGGCTACCAGGACACTCGGGTGACCATGATCCTGACCCTGTTCGCCTACTGGGGGATTGGCTTGCCGGTGGGCTACGCCCTGGGCCTGACCGACTGGTTCGGCCCGGCGCGGGGCCCGAGCGGCCTGTGGGAAGGCCTGATCGTGGGCTTGAGCTGCGCGGCGCTGATGCTGTCGATCCGCCTAACACGCAGCGCGCGCAAGCAGATCCGCATCAGCCGCTCGGCGGGTTAATCGAGCTTCTTGCGGATCCAGTAGAGGTAGGTACCTGCCTCTTCCTGCTGCGCTACCAGTTCATGGTCGAGAAACACGCAGAACTTGGGAATGTCGCGGCGGGTGGAGGGGTCGGTGGCAATCACCTTCAACAGCCCGCCCGGCGGCAGGTCGCGGATGTGCTGGTGCAGCATCATCACCGGCTCCGGGCAGTTGAGGCCCGTGGCGTCGAGGGTGCCGTCAACCGGCGTATCGATAATCTGACTCATGAATCACTCCTGAAACTGGCCGGCATTGTCGCGCAATACCGCCATCGGTTCATCTGTTGCTGTCGTTCCACGGCCCCGATCCTGCCGTAGGAGCTGGCTTGCCAGCGAAGGCATCCTCACGCCTTGCACCAGTGCGGGGCCTTTTTCGCCGGCAAGCCGGCTCCGACCAGGAAGCGGGCGGTGTTGCGGGTACTACGCCGATTTGGGCTTTTTCAGATCCAGGCGCCGCAGGTGGCAGGTGACTTCCTCGCGGTCGTGGTACAGCTGCTTGCAGCCAATGGCCACGCGAATGCCCCGGGCCTTGAAGCCTTCTTCGATGCGCTCCAGCAAGCGCTTCACTTCGGCATAGCGCTGCTTCATCGGCAGCTTGAGGTTGACCACCGCCTCGCGGCAGTGCCCCTCGCCGATCCAGGTCTCCAGCAGCGCGGCGTTGCGCGCCGGTTTCTCGACGATGTCGCAGACCATCCAGTCCACCGGCTGCCTGGGCTTGTAGGTAAAGCCGTCCGCCATCAGGTGCTGCACCAGGCCAGTGTCCATCAGGCTTTCAGCCATGGGGCCGTTGTCCACGGCGGTCACCAGCATGCCGCGGTTGACCAGTTGCCAGGTCCAGCCGCCCGGGGCAGCCCCCAGGTCGACGCCGGTCATGTCGCCATGCAGGCGCTCGTCCCACTGGTCCCGAGGAATGAAATGGTGCCAGGCCTCTTCCAGCTTCAGGGTCGAGCGGCTCGGCGCTTCCCGGGGGAATTTCAGCCGTGGAATGCCCATGGGCCACATGGCCGAGTTGCCGGCATCAGCCAGGCCGACGAAGACTTCCCGACCGCTCTTGAAGGTCAGCAACAAGCGCGGCTTGGTCGCGTCGTCCACCAGCTTGCCGGCAGCGGTCAGGGCCTTGCGCAGGGGAGCTTCGAACTTCTTGCAGAAGTTGGACAGCTCCTTGCCATCGTTGGTGTCCACCACTTCCAGCCACAGGCTGCCGCACTGCGGGAAGTTGGCCAGGTAGGCAAGGATCACGCTGATGCGGTCGGTTTCCGGCAGGTCGATGAAGCCGCCCCGGGCCCACTGCCGGGGAAAGATCAGCTCCGGGAAGCGCAGGCCCTGCATCAGACGCTGGGCCCCGTCGTCCTCGGTGCAGATGAACTCGGCGCAGGCGGTGCTGGGCTTGGCCTTGGCATAACCGGCGACATTCAGCCGGGCCGCGTGGTCGGCGATCTCGGAGCAGACTTCGCCCTCGAAGCCGGGCCGGCAATGGATAAACAGGGTGTTCATTGAATCTCCTGGGCAAATGGCGATGAATCGATGCGCAAACCTGCCCTGTAGCAAAGCCTGTCACGAAAACCGGCGCATGATAACCGAGTTCGGAACCTTGGACTGAGCCCAGCAGTCCAGTGATTAGCTATAAGCCCCAAACAGAGCTAGGTTAACTCTCTGTCCGTATCACAGGCCCGTAGCCGTGCGGGCCACAAGGAGTCATTCAATGCCATCCCTCGATAGCCTGAAAACCCTTAAGACCCTGAAAGTCGACGACAAGACTTATCACTATTTCAGCCTGCCGGACGCCGCCAGGAGCCTGGGCGATATCGACACCCTGCCCATGTCGCTGAAAGTCCTGCTGGAAAACCTGTTGCGCTGGGAGGACGACAAGACCGTCACCGGCGCCGACCTCAAGGCCATCGCGGCCTGGCTCAAGGAGCGCCGCTCCGACCGCGAGATCCAGTACCGCCCCGCACGGGTGCTGATGCAGGACTTCACCGGGGTGCCGGCGGTGGTCGACCTGGCCGCGATGCGCGCCGCCATGGCCAAGGCCGGTGGCGATCCGCAGCGGATCAACCCGCTGTCACCGGTGGACCTGGTGATCGACCACTCGGTGATGGTGGACAAGTTCGCCAGCAGCAGCGCCTTCGAGCAGAACGTCGATATCGAGATGCAACGTAACGGCGAGCGCTACGCCTTCCTGCGCTGGGGCCAGAGCGCCTTCGACAACTTCAGCGTGGTACCGCCGGGCACCGGCATCTGCCATCAGGTCAACCTGGAATACCTGGGGCGCACGGTCTGGACCAAGGACGAGGACGGCCGCACCTACGCCTTCCCCGACACCCTGGTGGGCACCGACTCCCACACCACCATGATCAATGGCCTTGGCGTACTGGGCTGGGGCGTGGGCGGGATCGAAGCCGAGGCGGCGATGCTCGGCCAGCCGGTGTCGATGCTGATTCCCGAAGTCATCGGCTTCAAGCTCACCGGCAAGCTCAAGGAAGGCATCACCGCCACCGACCTGGTGCTGACGGTGACCCAGATGCTGCGCAAGAAAGGCGTGGTCGGCAAATTCGTCGAGTTCTACGGTGACGGCCTGGCCGACCTGCCCCTGGCGGACCGTGCCACCATCGCCAACATGGCACCGGAATACGGCGCCACCTGCGGCTTCTTCCCGGTGGATGACATCACCCTGGACTACCTGCGACTGTCCGGGCGCCCCGACGAACTGGTGAAACTGGTGGAGGCCTACAGCAAGGCCCAGGGCCTGTGGCGCCTGCCGGGCAAGGAGCCGGTATTCACCGACAGCCTGTCGCTGGACATGGGCACCGTGGAGGCCAGCCTCGCCGGCCCCAAACGGCCGCAGGACCGGGTTGCACTGCCCAACGTTGCCCAGGCTTTCACTGACTTCCTCGACCTGCAGTTCAAACCCACCAGCAAGGAAGAAGGCCGCCTGGAAAGCGAAGGTGGCGGTGGTGTGGCGGTGGGCAACGCGGACCTGGTGGGCGAAGCCGACTACCAGTACGACGGCCAGACCTATCGCCTGAAAAACGGTGCCGTGGTGATCGCGGCCATCACCTCCTGCACCAACACCTCCAACCCCAGCGTCATGATGGCCGCCGGCCTGGTGGCGAAGAAGGCCGTGGAAAAAGGCCTGCAACGCAAACCCTGGGTCAAGAGCTCGCTGGCTCCAGGTTCCAAGGTGGTGACCGACTACTACAAGGCTGCCGGCCTGACGCCCTACCTGGACCAACTGGGCTTCGATCTGGTGGGCTACGGCTGCACCACCTGCATCGGCAACTCCGGCCCGCTGCAGGAGCCGATCGAGAAAGCCATCCAGCAGGCCGACCTCAGCGTGGCCTCGGTGCTGTCGGGCAACCGCAACTTCGAGGGCCGGGTGCATCCACTGGTGAAAACCAACTGGCTGGCCTCGCCGCCCCTGGTCGTGGCCTATGCCCTGGCGGGCACGGTGCGCATCGACATCAGCAGCGAGCCTCTGGGCCAGGGCAAGGACGGCCAGCCGGTGTACCTGCGGGACATCTGGCCCAGCAGCAAGGAGATCGCCGACGCCGTGGCCCAGGTCAACACTCGGATGTTCCACAAGGAGTACGCCGAAGTGTTCGCCGGGGATGCACAGTGGCAAGCCATCGAAGTGCCGCAGGCCGCCACCTATGTGTGGCAGGACGACTCCACCTATATCCAGCACCCGCCGTTCTTCGATGACATCGCCGGCCCGCTACCGCAGATCACCGATGTCAGCGGCGCCCGGGTACTGGCCCTGCTGGGGGACTCGGTGACCACCGACCACATCTCCCCGGCCGGCAACATCAAGGCCGACAGCCCGGCTGGCCGCTACCTGCGGGACAAGGGCGTGGAACCGCGGGACTTCAACTCCTACGGCTCACGGCGCGGCAACCACGAAGTGATGATGCGCGGTACCTTCGCCAACATCCGCATTCGCAACGAAATGCTCGGCGGCGAGGAAGGTGGCAACACCTTGTACATTCCCACCGGCGAGAAGTTGGCGATCTATGACGCAGCCATGCGCTACCAGGCCGACGGCACGCCGCTGGTGGTGATCGCCGGCCAGGAATACGGCACCGGTTCGAGCCGCGACTGGGCGGCCAAAGGCACCAACCTGCTGGGAGTCAAGGCAGTGATCGCCGAAAGCTTCGAACGTATCCACCGCTCCAACCTGGTGGGCATGGGCGTCCTGCCCTTGCAGTTCAAGCTGGACCAGAACCGCAAGAGCCTGAAGCTGACCGGCAAGGAAACCCTGGACATTCTCGGCCTCAGCGGTACGGAACTGACGCCGCGGATGAACCTGACCCTGGTGATCACCCGTGAGGATGGCAGCCAGGAGAAGATCGAGGTGCTGTGCCGCATCGACACCTTGAATGAAGTGGAATACTTCAAGTCCGGCGGGATCCTGCACTACGTTCTGCGGCAACTGATTGCCTCCTGACGCTGCCTGAAAAAAACACCGCCTTCGGGCGGTGTTTTGCATTGGGCTGCCGTGCCAGGATGAGGTGGTTATACTGCGCCCCCGCCAAATCTGACTCACCGGTCGCAATGGCGACTACAGATCCGGCGCAGTACTACGTCTCTGCAATACCCATTCTTAAGCAACAAGGATTCCCCATGACTGCTCTGCCATGGATGTACCTGGCACTTCTTTCCATTGGCTACGCACTGGCCCTGAGCTACGGGCAACTGGGCCTGCTGGCCACCCTGTCGATCTTGCTGCTGTTGGCTGCCGGCTTTGCCGTGCGCCAGCAACGCAGCCGCGTCGGCCAGTACCTGGGCCACGGCCTGTTCGTGGTGCTCGCCCTGGCCCTGGCCATGCACTGGCTGCCCGGGTTCTACAATGGCCGGGCCATCGACCCGCAACGCTTCACCGACGATGCCGTGCCCTTCTCCCTGTACCTGAACCAGGACAAGCCGCTGATCGGCTTCTGGCTGCTGCTGGTATGCCCGTGGATAGTCGGGCGGCGCTCACTGCGCCTGTCGCTGTATGCCACCGCCGCGGCCCTGACTCTGTGTGCGGTAGCCGCACTGGGCGGCGCGCTGCTAATGGGCATGATCACTTGGGCGCCGAAATGGCCGGAGCAGGCGTGGCTCTGGGTGCTGAACAACCTGCTGCTGGTGACCCTGGTGGAAGAGGCGCTGTTCCGCGGCTATATCCAGGGCGGCCTGAGCCGGCGCTTCAAGGCCCTGCCCTACGGCGAGAACCTGGCCCTGTTGTGCGCGGCGCTGCTGTTCGGCCTGGTGCACCTGGGCGCGGGGTGGCAATGGACCCTACTGGCAGGCATCGCCGGCGTCGGCTACGGTCTGGCCTATCGTTTTGGCGGCCTGGGGGCGGCGATAGCCACTCACTTCGGTCTCAACCTGTTGCATTTCGGCCTGTTCACCTACCCGATGCTGGCCGGATAAACGGCTGGTTATTTAGCCAAACCAGTACTTCAGGACTATTGACTGCCAAGGAAGAACGTCAATGATTAGCCCCTCGCCAACGCCGGCTGAAACCTGTCGGCGCTTTTTGCAAGCGACACATTCTGCCAATGAGACCCAGAGCCGATTATTGAAAAATAATTTCAATAATCGGTTGAAGCGGCCGACAACCTATCAAAGCCTTGCGGATTGAAAAACCATGCGTAATAACCAGCCTGTCACTCAGCGCGAACGTACCTTCCCGGCTCAACAACGGTTGATTTCCACCACCGACGCCAAAGGCGTGATCACCTACTGCAACGACGCCTTTGTCGAGATCAGTGGGTTCTCCCGTGAAGAACTGGTTCGCGCACCGCACAACCTGGTCCGTCACCCTGATGTGCCGGCGGCGGTGTTCGCGCACATGTGGGGCACCTTGAAACAAGGCTTGCCATGGATGGGTATCGTCAAGAACCGCTGCAAGACCGGCGACCACTACTGGGTCAACGCCTATGTGACACCGGTTTTCGAAGGCAGCCAGGTGGTAGGTTACGAGTCGGTCCGGGTCAAGCCCACCGCCGAACAGGTGCGCCGCGCCGAAGCCCTCTACCAGCGCATCAACTCTGGCAAGTCGGCCATTCCCAAGCGTGACAAGTGGCTGCCTGTGCTGCAGGACTGGCTGCCGTTCATCCTGGTCAGCCAGCTGAGCTTCATGATCGGTGCCTGGCTCAACTCCCACTGGGGCTTCGCCCTGGCCGCCGCGCTCTCGGTGCCCCTGGGCCTTCTGGGCCTGAGCTGGCAGCAGCGCGGCCTCAAGCGCCTGCTGCGCCTGGCCGAGCAGACCACCTCCGACCCG
>NZ_VYKE01000156.1:0-11359 GCF_032424515.1 Pseudomonas sp. JV245A | reverse complement strand
CACCGCCAGCGGGGTGACCTTCGTGACCCTGGAAGACGAGTTCGGCAACGTCAATGTGGTGGTCTGGCGCGACCTGGCCGAGCGCCAGCGCCGGGTGCTGGTGGGCGCGCAGTTGCTCAAGGTCGACGGCACCCTGGAAACCGAGGGCGAGGTGCGCCACCTGATTGCCGGGCGCCTGAGTGACCTGAGCCCGCTGCTGGATGGCATTCACGTACGCAGCCGCGACTTTCGCTGATGTAGCCGCTGCCGAGCCCGGGCGAGGCTGCGAAAAGGCCCGCAGGGCCTTGCTTGGCGGTCTCCCGCCGGAACCCCGGCGTCCTCAAGACCGTCGCGTCTGCTGCGTCGCAATGCCGTCCAAGCCGTTCGTCCGACCGCGGCCCGAGCCTGCGGCAGCGGCTACACGAAACGCGGATCGGCAGTGGCCTGCCGCTTTGCTATCCCCGAGTCTGTGGCAATGGTTACAGAATGACGCCAAGGTTTTTTATTCCTTTTCGCACTGATGGCGCTTTGGCATAATCGCCGCCGATGATGCCCCCTGCATCAAGTTTCAGAACGCTCGGCCGACGACTTTCGAGCCTGCACAGACTGGGGCCGCAGACGTGCGGCAGGGCGCAAGTGCATCTAGACAGTGCACCCAAATGGATACTCAAGAAGGAACATAGAGTGAGAGTGATCTCGAAGTTGATGTTGTCCGCTGTAGCACTGGCGGTGCTGGCGGGCATGAGCGGTTGCGCCACGGAAAGCTCCCGGGCCTTGCCGGTGGAGAAGGTCCAGAGCGCCAGCCAAGTATGGACCGGAGCCCGGGTGCCGATGGCCGTGGGTAAGTTCGACAACCGCTCCAGCTACATGCGCGGAATCTTCTCCGATGGCGTCGACCGCCTCGGCGGCCAGGCCAAGACCATCCTCATCACCCACCTGCAGCAGACCAACCGCTTCAGCGTGCTGGACCGCGACAACATGGGCGAGATCCAGCAGGAAGCGGCCATCAAGGGCCAGGTGCAGAAGCTCAAGGGCGCGGACTTCGTGGTCACCGGCGATGTCACCGAGTTCGGTCGCAAGGAAACCGGCGACCACCAGCTGTTCGGTATCCTCGGCCGCGGCAAGACCCAGGTGGCCTACGCCAAGGTGGCGTTGAACATCGTCAACATCAGCACCTCCGAAGTGGTCTATTCGACCCAGGGCGCTGGCGAGTACGCCTTGTCCAACCGTGAAGTGATCGGCTTCGGCGGTACCGCTGCCTACGATTCGACCCTCAACGGCAAGGTCCTCGACCTGGCCATGCGCGAGGCGGTCAACCGCATGGTCGAGGCCATCGACGCCGGCGCCTGGAAACCGGGCCGCTGATCACACAGCTGACAGGGAGAAGTGCAAGCATGTCGAAGACGATGATGGCGCGGCCAATGATGGCCGGCGCCTTGCTGGGCTGTGTGCTGCTGGCCGGTTGCAGCGGGCCGAAGACGCTGTACCAGTGGGAAACCTACCAGGCCCAGACCTACGAGTACTTCAAGGGCGAGGAGGCCCGGGAGGCCCAGGTCGAGGCCCTGGAGCGCGACCTGCAGAAGATCAAGTCCACCGGCAAGGCCGTGCCGCCGGGCTACCACGCCCACCTGGGTATGCTCTACGCGAGCCTGGGCAAGGATGACCAGATGGTGCAGCAGTTCAATACCGAGAAGGCGCTGTTCCCCGAATCCGCCTCGTACATGGACTTCCTGCTCAAGAACGCCAAGAAGGGAGCCGCCCAATGAGCCTGATGACCCTGCGCAACCTGCTGGGCCTGTTGGCCGTGAGCCTGCTGGTGGGCTGCGCCGCGCCCAGGAGCGTGGACTACTCGGCCTACAAGCAGGCCCGGCCGAAGTCGATCCTGGTGCTGCCGCCGCTCAATGAATCGCCGGACATCAAGGCCACCTACAGCATGCTGTCCCAGGTGACCTTTCCCCTGGCCGAAGCCGGTTACTACGTGATGCCGATCGCGGTGGTGGATGAAACCTTCCGCCACAACGGCCTGACCAACCCGGCGGACATCCACGGCCTGGCGCCGGCCAAGCTCAACGAGATCTTCGGTGCCGATGCCGGCCTGTACATCACGGTCAAGGAATACGGCACCAGCTACATGCTGATCAGCAGCGCCACCGTGGTCACCGCCAGCGCCACCCTGGTGGACCTGAAGACCGGCACCACGTTGTGGACCGGCAGCGCCCGCGCCTCCAGTGAGGAAGGCAACAACGGCAACAACGGTGGCCTGGTGGGCATGCTGATCACCGCTGCGGTGAAGCAGATCATCAACACCAGCACCGACGCCGGCCATCCGATTGCCGGCATCACCAGCCAGCGCCTGCTGTCGGCCGGGCAACGCACCGGCTTGCTGTACGGTCCGCGTTCGCCGAAATACGGCACCGACTGAGGGGCAGGGAGCGGGCAATCCGCTCTTTTTCAGGCGGCGCCTGTCGGCGTCCGCCTGGAACCCGGGCCATCGCCTATTCTGTTTTTTCAGTCGCGCGAAGGGCGTTGCCCGGCGGCATGGCCGACCAGTGGCGAAGCCGATCCAGGCCCTGGTGAAACCATCCGCGTGCACCGTGCTCAAAGGCTCTGGAGGCTGCGTTGCTGCCTCTTGAAAACCCACGCTGTGCCACGTTTTTCGTAGAGTCCGTTCATGCCGTTCTTATCTGATCATCACGGGTGCCAGGGGTGGAAGGGCGAGATGGCCGAGCGCATCCGTGCCTTCGACTGGTCCGCCACCAGCCTCGGGGCGTTGCAGCACTGGAGCCACAGCCTGTGCAGCACAGTGCAGCTGATGCTCGGCTCGCCGCTGCCGATGGTGATGCTCTGGGGCCCCCTGGGCTACATGATCTACAACGATGCCTATGCCGAGTTCGCCGGCGGCCGCCATCCCTACCTGCTGGGCTGCGCCGTGGAGATGGGCTGGCCGGAGGTTGCCGAGTTCAACCGCGGGGTGGTGAACACCTGCCTCAGCGGCGGCACCCTGTCCTATCACAACAAGGAACTGGTGCTGCTGCGCAACGGGGTGCCGGAAGACGTCTGGATGGACCTCTACTACAGCCCGGTGGCGGGGGACGACCAGGCTCCGGCCGGGGTCATCGCCATTGTCGTGGAAACCACCGCCCATGTGATTTCCGAGCGCCGCCGCCAGGCCGCGGAGGCCGCCTACCGGGCGGAGAACGAGCGCGTGCAGCTGGCGCTGAATGCCGGTGCGTTGCTGGGCTCCTTCGTCTGGGACGTCCAGGCCGACGTGCTGTCTTGCGACGAGCGATTTGCCCGGACCTTTTCCTACCCGGCGGACCAGCCCCTGGACAACCTGCCGATCGATATCACCGAAAGCCGCATCCACCCCGATGACCTGCCGCGCATCAAGGAACTGGCCCAGTACAGCGTGACCCAGGGCGGGCCCTACAACGCCGAATACCGGGTGCGCCGCGAGGACGGCAGCTACACCTGGGTGCTGGCCTGTGGCCGTTGCGAGTTCGACGAGTCGGGCCAGGCCTTGCGTTTCCCCGGGGTGCTGATCGATATCCAGGAGCGCAAGATCGCCGAGGAAGCCCTGCGCCAACTGACCCGCAACCTGGAGCAGCGGGTGCTGGAGGAGGTCAACGCGCGGCTCAGCGCCGAGGAGCAACTGCGCCAGGTGCAGAAACTCGAAGCCATTGGCGGCCTGACCGGCGGCGTGGCCCATGATTTCAACAACCTGCTGCAGGTGATCGCCGGCAACCTGCATCTGCTGTCCCGCCACGAAGCGGGCAACGCCAATGTGCAGCGGCGCACAGCCGCCGCGCTGACGGCGGTGGAGCGCGGCGCCAAGCTGTCGAACCAACTGCTGGCCTTTGCTCGGCGCCAGCCGCTGTCACCGGCCAGCTACAACCCGCGGCACCTGTACGAGGGCCTGGGGGAGTTGCTGCAGCGGGCCCTGGGCGAAACCATTTGCATCGATGTGCAATTGCCCGCCGAGCCCTGGTGCATCCATGTGGATCGCAACCAGTTGGAAAACGCCGTGCTCAACCTGGCGATCAATGCCCGGGATGCCCTGGGCGGCGAGGGGCGGATCCTCATCAGCGCCGAGAACCAGGTGCTGGATTCGCGCTTCTGCGCCGGCAAGGGCATCGCTGCCGGCGAGTACCTGTGCCTGAGTGTGGCTGACGATGGCCCGGGCATGCCCGCCGAGGTGCTCAAGCAGGCCTTCGAACCCTTCTTCACCACCAAGGCCGACGGTCATGGCACGGGCCTGGGCTTGAGCATGGTGTTCGGTTTCGTCAAGCAGAGCGGCGGCCATATCGAGATCTTCAGCAGCCCGGGGCAGGGCACCCGGGTGCAGATGTACTTTGCCCGCAGTGCCGAACCTTCGCTGCAGCAGGCGCCGCGCCCGGGTCAGCGGGCGGGCGGTGGCGAGGAAAGCATCCTGGTGGTGGAGGACAACGCCGAGGTGCGCAGCGCCGCGGTGGAAATGCTCGAACACGAGGGCTACCGGGTGCGCACCGCGAGCAATGGTGACGCTGCCATGCAACTGCTGCTGGACGGGCTCAAGGTCGATCTGATCTTCACCGACGTGGTGATGCCCGGTCTGATCAAGAGCACGGACCTGGCCACCTGGGCCAAGACCCAGGCACCGCCGATCGCGGTGCTGTTCACCTCGGGGCACACCCGCGACATGATTTCGCGCAACCACCAGCTCAGCCCCGACACCCACCTGCTGAGCAAGCCCTACGGGCCTGCAGACCTGAGCGCCATGGTGCGTTCGGTGCTGGAGGCCTGAGCGGCGCCTGGCGCCAAGTGTGAAGCAGCGCATAAAAATCCCCAGGGGGCGACGACAAACTGGCGTCAAACTTCTACGCTGCATGAAGTTGAATGAACTTGTACGTTTTTTCTGCTGACCAAGGACAGGGGCATCGACCGCCTGATCCCATAACAACAAACGTCGTCTTGCGCGGTTTTTCTTCTCAACCTTTTTTGGATGCTCCGCCGTGATCTCCACCCTTGAACTGCGCAGAATCGTTGAAACCAGCTTCCTGCCCCTGCATTGCCAGTGCACCGTCGGCCACGACGGGGCCATGACTGTGCGCATCTGCGACCCCGCCAGCGGGCGCGTCGACCTGTTGGTCACCGGCATCGCCACCCGCGGCCTGACCAGCTCCCGGGCGCTGTCGGAGCTGATTGCCGAGTTGCGCTACGACCTCCAGCACACCCGTCTGAGCACCGAGCAGCAAGCCCGCCGCCAGCACGGTCGCTGAAGCGCCAGGGAACATTGCGCCGGGGGCGAGGCTCGAACCCCGGGTACGCGCGTCGATCTTCCACGGGGCTTGCCTCGGGCCTCGGACCTTGTGTGATGATCGCGCTTCGACTGTTCGCGGTTCTCGACATAAGGCTGGTTCATGACTGCTTCCCGTAGCCCCTCCGATGCTTCCCAGGCGAGCCCTTCGTCCTTTCCAGCCAGCGGTTTTGTCCGGGTGCGCGGCGCCCGCGAGCACAACCTGAAGAATGTCGACGTGGACATTCCCCGGGATGCGCTGGTGGTGTTCAGTGGGGTGTCGGGCTCGGGCAAGTCGTCCCTGGCGTTCTCCACCCTGTATGCCGAGGCCCAGCGTCGCTACTTCGAATCGGTGGCGCCCTATGCCCGGCGCCTGATCGACCAGGTGGGGGTGCCGGATGTCGACCGCATCGACGGCCTGCCGCCGGCGGTGGCCCTGCAACAGCAGCGCGGCACTCCCAGCACGCGCTCTTCGGTGGGCAGCGTGACCACCTTGTCGAGCCTGGTGCGCATGCTCTATTCCCGGGCCGGTAGCTACCCGCCGGGGCAGCCGATGCTGTATGCCGAGGACTTTTCGCCGAACACGCCCCAGGGCGCCTGCCCGGAATGCCATGGCCTGGGGCGGGTCTATGAGGTCGACGAAGCGAGCATGGTTCCCGACCCTTCGCTGACCATCCGCCAGCGCGCCGTGGCCTCCTGGCCCCTGGCCTGGCAGGGACAGAACCTGCGGGACATCCTGGTGACCCTGGGCTACGACGTCGACATCCCCTGGCAGCAACTGCCGAAAAAGCAGCGTGACTGGATCCTCTTCACCGAAGAAACCCCCACAGTACCGGTGTACGCCGGGCTGACCCCGGAACAGACCCGCGAAGCCCTCAAGCGCAAACAGGAACCCAGCTACATGGGCACCTTCAGCGGCGCCCGGCGCTATGTGCTGCACACCTTCACCCACACCCAGAGCGCGCTGATGAAAAAGCGTGTGTCGCAATTCATGCGCGGCAGCCCGTGCCCGCTGTGCGAGGGCAAGCGGCTCAAGCGCGAGGCCCTGGCGGTGACCTTTGCCGGGCTGGATATCGGCGAGCTGGCGCGCCTGCCGCTGCTGCAACTGGCCGAGGTGCTGCGGCCGGTGGCGGCGGCAGATTACCTGGAGCAGGCGCCCGCCGATGATCCGGTGCTGAGCCACGCCCAGACCCGTGCCGCGCGTCAGCAGCGCCATGCCCAGGGCGCCCCGGAGCATCGTGGCGCGCCGGATGTGCGGCATACGCCGAACCTGTCCCTGGAAAAGCGCCTGGCCGCCCAGCGCATCGCCCAGGACCTGCTGGAGCGGGTCAGCACCCTGACCGACCTCGGGCTGGGCTACCTGGCCCTGGAGCGCAGCACGCCGAGCCTGTCTTCCGGTGAGTTGCAGCGCCTGCGCCTGGCGACCCAGCTGGGCTCGCAGCTGTTCGGGGTGATCTATGTGCTGGACGAGCCCTCGGCAGGCCTGCACCCGGCGGATGCCGAGGCACTGTTCGAGGCCTTGCAGCGGCTCAAGGCCGCCGGCAACTCGCTGTTCGTGGTGGAGCACGATGTGCAGACCATGCGCCGTGCCGACTGGCTGGTGGACGTGGGCCCGGCGGCGGGAGAGCGTGGTGGCCAGGTGCTGTACAGCGGCCCGCCGGCCGGCTTGGCCGAGGTGGCGCAGTCCCAGACCCGGGCCTACCTGTTTCCCGAGCAGGCCCCGGCCCGGCGTACCCCGCGCCCGCCCCGGGGCTGGCTGCGGCTGGAAGGTATCAGCCGCAACAACCTCAAGGAGCTGGACGCCGAGTTTCCCCTGGGCTGCTTTACCGCGGTGACCGGGGTTTCCGGTTCCGGCAAGTCGAGCCTGGTGAGCCAGGCCCTGCTGGAACTGGTGGGCGCGCACCTGGGCAAGGCTTCGGCCAGCGATGAGGCGCCGGAGCTGGACCTGGCGGACGACGCACCGGTCAGCAGCGGCGGGCGGGTGGTGGCCGGCATGGAGCAGATCAAGCGCCTGGTGCAGGTGGACCAGAAACCCATCGGTCGTACCCCGCGTTCCAATCTCGCGACCTACACCGGGCTGTTCGATCAGGTGCGCAAACTGTTCGCCGCCACCGACGAGGCCCGGGAGCGGGGCTTCGACGCCGGGCAGTTTTCCTTCAACGTGGCCAAGGGCCGTTGCCCGGCCTGCGAGGGCGAGGGCTTTGTCAGCGTCGAGCTGCTGTTCATGCCCAGCGTGTTCGCCCCGTGCCCGACCTGCCATGGCGCGCGCTACAACCCCCAGACCCTGGCCGTGACCTGGCAGGGCCTGAACATCGCCCAGGTGCTGCAATTGAGTGTCGAGCAGGCCTTGCCGGTGTTTTCCGAACAACCGGGCATCCGCCGTGCCCTGGAAGTGCTGCGCGACATCGGCCTGGATTACCTGCGCCTGGGCCAGCCGGCCACCGAGCTGTCCGGCGGTGAGGCGCAGCGCATCAAGCTGGCCACCGAGCTGCAGCGCACTGCCCGGGGCGCCACCCTGTACGTGCTGGACGAGCCCACCACCGGCCTGCACCCACGGGATGTGGACCGTCTGCTGGAGCAACTGGACAAACTGGTGGCGGCCGGGCACAGCCTGGTGGTGGTGGAGCACGAAATGCGCGTGGTGGCCCAGGCCGACTGGGTGATCGACATCGGCCCAGGTGCCGGCGACCAGGGCGGCACCCTGGTGGCCTGCGGCACCCCGCACCAGGTGGCAAAGCAGCGCACTAGCCGCACCGCGCCCTTTCTTGCCCAAGCGCTGGGCGGACGTTGATCCAGGGCAAAAGTGGCGACGAACGGTTACCGCTGGTCTGATTGGCGGTCGACAGACCCGGTCCGGCGAGGCCATTCTGATAACCGGCGGGGGCGTGATGACGCCCTTGCTGCCGATCAACCACGGAGGTGTTCCATGCCGGTGACCCACGACCTTTACCAGGACCTGAGCTGCAGTAAAGAAGACATTCAACAGCGTCGGGCCAGTGACCCCCACCTGAATGCGCTGTTCGACAAATACACCAGCATCGACGATCAGGTGCTCAAGGCCGAAGCTGCCGCTGCCGCAGACGACGAACTGAAGAAACTCAAGGAAAAACGCCTGCTGATCAAGGATGAGATCGCCGGGAAACTCACCGCCGGTTCCTGACCCCCCTGTAGCAAAGACGCTCGCAGTAGCAAGGCGCTTGTTGTGGCGAGGGAGCTTGCTCCCGCTGGGCGGCATAGCCGCCCAGACGCCCGCCGGGCTGTCCCCACCCCAAACTGCAACGCACCCAGCCTCAAGGCGCCAGCGCCTCCTTCAACGACAACCGGGCCATGTGCCTGGCCGTCAGCGACCCCAGGTACAAGGCATCGCCATATTCGCGCACCGTGGTGATCGGCGAGTAGTTGCCGCTGCTGCCATCCTGCAGGTTGGCGATCACCCGGCCCTGGGTATCCAGGCCCAGCACGAAGCCGCGTTTCTCCACCGGCTTGGGCAATACCGTCATCGCCCGCACCAGCATCTTGCGCACGAAGGGGTAGGGCGCGGTGGCGTCGAGCAACGGGTTGCGCGGTGCGTACAGGGCCACCCAGAAACGCCCGGCGCCATTGAAGCTCAGGTTGTCCGGCAGCCCCGGCAGGTTGTCGATGAACAGGTCGTGGCTGCCGGCCTTGTCACCCTTGAGCCAGTAGCGGCTGATGCGGTAGGCGCCGGTTTCATTGACCAGCACATAGGCCTCGTCCGGCCCCAGGGCAATGCCGTTGGCGAACTCCAGGCGGTCCAGCAGCACCTCGGTGGTGCCGCTCTGGAAGTCGTAGCGCAGCAGGCGGCCATCGGCGCCGTGCTCGATCACCGCTTCGCCGTCATGGCCATAGCCCCAGCGGCTGGTGGCGTCGCTGAAGTAGGCGTAGCGCCCCGCGGCATCGACCGCCACATCGTCGGTAAAGCCGAACTTCAGGCCCTTGGCCTCGGTGCTCAGGGTCTGCAACTGGCCCTGGCTGTCCAGGGCCAGCAGGCCCTTGATGGCATCGGCGATGATCAGGCGCCCGTCCGGGTGCCGGGCCAGGCCCAGGGGCCGGCCGCCTGTATTGACCAGCACCTTGAGCGCACTGCCGTCGAGGCTGGTCTGGATCACCCGGCCGTCATGCAGGCCGCTGAGCAGTTGTTCGTGTTCCAGCAGCAGGGCTTCGGGGCCGTCGATGTCCCGGGCGCCCACCGGCTGCACGGCCTTGAGCTTCTGGTTCTCGGCAAACGGCCCCTGGCTCAGGGACGGCGCCGGCGCCGGGTTCCAGGCCACCGGCTGGACCCTGGTCGGCATCAGCAGCAGGAAGGCCAGGACGGCCAGCAGCACCAGCAGGACAATCCGCAGGCCGCTGAAGCGGCGGGGGGCAATCTGATTCATGCAATGACTCCTGTCGGGGCGGCCTCAGGACGGGCGGCCGGGGGCCTCGGTGGCGGGCAGCGGGATAGCTTGCTGGGCCATCTCGCACAATGCCAGCAATGAGGCGGCGGATTCCCGTTCTATCCGTCGCTTGAATAACAGCTGATTGCCCAGGCGCATCAGCAGGTTGTCAAAGCCGTACTCCAGGGTCCGTACGAAGCGCGTGTGCTGCGCCCCCAGGGGCTGGCATTCGTAGGTCACCTGCAGGTGCAGGCCGTGATCGCCCCGGGCGCTGGCACGCCAGCGGTGCCCGGGCAGGTACTCCTCGACCGTCCAGCTCAGGTGGCCGCTGCGCCCGCCGGCATGGATGTCTTCCTCGAAGCCTTGCCCGGCGAACAGCGGGCCTTCGTCGCCCTCGACCTTGAGCGAGGAGGGGTGCCACTGTGGCCAGAGCCGCGAGCTGGCGGCATAGGCCAGGGTGCTGGCGGCGCTGCGGGGGATGTCGACCTGGTGCTGCATGCGGGTCATGGGCGTGGCCTCGTCAGGGGTGGAAGTGACGGCTGGCGGCTCTTGCGGTTGCCAGTGCAGGGTACCGAACAGCCAGTCCATCAGCGGCAGGACAATATTGAAGTTGCGCTCCTGCATCAGCTCGCGGCGGTGATGCAGTTCGTGCAGGCGGCGCATCTGCCGCACCCAGGGCAGGCGCGCCAGGGGGTGATTGGCGGGCAGGTGCTCGCAGGCATGGAACACCTCGTAGGCCAGGTAGCCGAGCAGGGTGCAACTGGCGAACAGCGCCGCCACGTTGCCATTCCACAGGCGCAGCAGCGCCCACAGGGGCAGGGCGAAGAGCAGGCTGTGCACCACGATCAGCCAGGCCGGAAACAGAATCACCCGCCAGTCCCGGTAGCCTTCATAAGCCATCAGCCCGGGGGCGAAGAAGCTGTGGTGGTCGCCGGTATGGCGGGCATAGAACATCCGCGCGAAGCGCTGCTTGTGATGCCCCAGCCAGCGGTGCACCACGTAGATGCACAGGTTGAAGAACAGCAGCGCCAGCGGCACCGCCAGCCATTCCAGGGGCTGCACCTGGCTCAGGGTGCTGCATAGCAGGCCGATGCACAGCAGGCCATAGGCCAGGACAAAGCCGCCATGCAGCCAGGGGTTGTAGCGCGGACTGACTGCCGCTCGGTATTGCTGACGAAAGTGCTGGGTGGTTTCTCGCACGGCCCGATTCCCGTTGTTGTTTTTATGGGCAGCAGCGTAGCCGGCGGGTAATTATCCAGCCAATGGATAGTGGGAATGAGGATTATTCATCAGGCTGAAAATGCCTGGATAAAGCCCAGGGAAACGACAGCGAGGCGAATGAAAGATTGACGCCAGAATAGTGGCTATTTAGTATTTTGATATTGAATTGATATCATTTCTGCTCGCACTCTGCTTCTTTCTGGTTCCGTTTTGCCTGTCAGGCATCGAGGGGCTGCCAGTTCGACCCTGCTTGCCGAAATCAATTTTTCCTCGCCATGGGCCTTCAGGATGAAGGCTCCAGGGGCTTGTGCTCCTGCATTGCTAAGAGACTGACATGGACGTTCGCCACTTCACCTTCCTGGCCCAGCAACCCTCTGCTGTCCTGCAATCCCGTGATTCGTTCTGCGGCTTGTCCAAGCGCAGCCTGGCGTTCGTCCTGGCCAACATGATGTTCTGGCAGCCCGTGGTGGCGATGGCCGACGGCATCGTA
>NZ_VYKE01000155.1:0-11798 GCF_032424515.1 Pseudomonas sp. JV245A | reverse complement strand
TCTGGTTTTTACGAATGGTCCGCAGGCGTGCGCCGACCTGGGTCCGGTCGATCAGTGGATGGGCGTGGGAGCTCGAGGCGGGCTGGGCTCGGTCGGAACTCATTGAGGCTCTCTGTCTGGCAAATAAGGGCAACCGCGACGCTAGCCGGGGCACGTGGCGAAATATTAACCCATGACCCCGGGTTGACTGGAAAATTCTCATATCTTACATTTCTCGTATGTGAGAATTTTGACCCCTGTCATTTCCCAGCGATTCAGGAACCCCGGCATGCACGCGAACCAATGCTTCGACTTCGTCATCATCGGCGCCGGTATTGCCGGTGCTTCCCTCGCCTATCGCCTGGCCGGGCAGGCCAGCGTGCTGGTGCTGGAACGTGAATCGCAGCCGGGCTATCACGCCACCGGGCGCTCGGCGGCGATGTTCATGGAGGCCTACGGCACCCCGCAGATCCAGGCCCTGACCCGCGCCAGCCGGTCTTTCTACCAGCGGCCGCCGCAGGGTTTCTGCGATCACCCGTTGATGGAACCCCGTGGCTGCCTGTACGTGGCCAGCGAGGAACAGCTGGACCAATTGCAGCAGACCTACGATGAAACCCGCGCCCGTTCCGCCAATGTGCGCCTGATCACGGCGGAGCAGGCCCGGGCCCTGGTGCCCTGCCTGCGCCCCGAGGCCGTCGCCGGGGCGATGCTGGAAACCGCCGCCCAGGACCTGGACGTGCACGCCCTGCACCAGGGATTCCTGCGGGCCATGCGCCGGGCCGGTGGGCTGCTGGAGTGCGACCTGCACATAGTCGAGGCCAGCCGCGAAGACCGCCACTGGAACCTCACACTCAGTGATGGCCGCGTACTGCAGGCGCGCAATCTGGTGAACGCTGCCGGCGCCTGGGTCGACGACGTGGCCCAGCTGTGCGGCGTGGCCCCCATCGGCCTGCAACCCTGCCGGCGCAGCGCCTTCACCTTCGATGGCCCACCGGATGAAGACTTCAGCCGCTGGCCGGCGGTGATCGGCATCGACGAAAGCTTCTACTTCAAGCCCGACGCCGGCCAGTTGCTCGGCTCCCCGGCCAATGCCGACCCGGTGCCGCCCCAGGACGTGATGCCCGAAGAGCTGGACATCGCCACCGGCATCTACCACATCGAGAACGTCACCTCCCTGAGCATCCGCCGCCCGCGCCACAGCTGGGCCGGCCTGCGCTCCTTCGTCGCCGACGGCGATCTGGTGGTGGGCTGGGACGACAGCTGCGAAGGCTTTTTCTGGCTCGCCGCCCAGGGCGGCTACGGCATCCAGTCGGCGGCCGGCGTCTCGCAACTGGCCTGCGCCCTGCTGCTGGGGCAACCGGTCCCCGAAGAACTGCTGAGCCAGGGCGTCGATGCCCAGGCCCTGGCCCCCGCTCGCTTGCGTTAACCCACCCAGCCCACGAGGCCCTTGCCATGTCCAATGACATCCAGCGTTATCCCAGCCACCTGCCCTACCCCTTTTCCCGGGCGATCCGGGTCGGCGGCTTCCTGTTCCTCTCCGGCCAGGTGCCCATGAGCGCCGAAGGCGAAGTGGTGCACGGCGACATCCGCGTGCAGACCGAAGCCGCCCTGGCGCGCATCGGCGAGACCCTGGCCGAATGCGGTGCCAGCTTCGACCAGGTGGTGAAGAGCACTGTCTGGCTCACCGACATGCAGCACTTCGCCGGCTTCAACGAGGTCTACCAGCGCCACTTCAAGAACGGTTTCCCGGTGCGTTCCACCGTCAGCGCCCAACTGGCGCTGGGGGTCGATGTCGAGATCGAAGTCCAGGCCTGGGTCGGCGAAAACTGAGTCACCCGCCCCAGTCCTCAAGTGCGATGCCCAGGACCACCACGGCCATGAATGCCGGGGTGGTCCACCCCACATAACAACAAAAAATCGAGGCTAATCGTCATGAAAGAAAGTCTGAAGATCGCCGGCGCCTTCGTCGGTGTGATTGTCGGCGCGGGGTTCGCCTCCGGTCGTGAACTGCTGCTGATGTTCGTCGACTTCGGCGCCTGGGGCCTGGCGGGTGCGGTGGTCAGCGCGGCGCTGTTCACCTTCCTCGGCATGGCCCTGGCCAGCATGGGCAGCCGCCTGCGAGCGGCGTCGCACAAGGACGTGGTGCAGGCCCTGTGCGGCAAGCACCTGGGGGCCCTGGTGGACCTGATGATCACCTTCTTCATGTTCGCCGTGACCGTGGTGATGCTGGCCGGCGGCGGTGCCCTGCTGGAACAGCAATTCGGCATTCCCGCCATTGCCGGCAGCGTGCTGGTGACCCTGATCGTGGTCGCCATCGTGTGCCTGGACGTGCACAAGGTCATCGGCATGATCGGCGCGGTGACGCCCTTCCTGATCATCACCGCGGTGGGCGTGGCCCTGTATGGCGCCGCGACCCGCGACCTGAGCTTCGGCGAACTCAATCAACTGGCGGCCAAACAAGAAGCCGGCGCCAGCCACTGGCTGCTGGGCGCCTTGCTCTACGTGTCCTACAACATCGTGGCCGGGGTGCCGATCCTGGCGATCATGGGCGGCGCGGCCAAGGGCGAAAAACAGGCGATGTGGGGCGGCATTTTCGGTGGTGCGCTGCTGGGCCTGCTGATGCTGGTGATGAGCCTGGGCCTGCTGTCACGCCTGGACAGCGTGGCGGACCTGCCGATGCCCATGCTGTCGATCGCCAGCGAAGTCTCCCCGGCCCTGGGGCTGCTGATGGCGCTGATCATCTTCTGCATGATCCTCAACACCGCCGTGGGCACCCTGTACTCCTTTTCTGCGCGGCTGTTTCCGGCGGGCACCCGACAGTTCCGCCTCGGCTCCATCGCCGCCGGCGCCCTGGCGTTTGTCGGCAGCCTGGTGGGTTTTATCAGCCTGGTGGGGCAGGTCTATCCGTTCTTCGGCTACCTGGGGTTCCTGCTGATTGCCGCGGTGGTGATCGGCTGGCTGCGACCACGGCGGGTGGTGGTGGCGTAGGCGTCGCTCGATGGGGCAGGCACCCGGGAGTCATCCCAGGTGCCTTGAGTCAAGCCCGGTGCCGTAGGAGCGGCCCGCTCAAGCAAACCGGCTCCCTTTGAGCGCCTTCAAAAAGGTATAGGACGCATGGTTCAACGTCTCTCGCGGGGCTGTGATCACGCTCACCGAGCGCACGATGCGCTGGTCTTCCAGGCGCAGGAATTTCAACTGGTCACCCGCTGCCGAACGGCTGAGCAGTTCCGGTAGCAGGGTCACGCCCATGCCCTGGGCCACCAGTGCCAGCAAGGAGGTGGTGTTTCTGACGCTGAGGGTCGAGTGGTCGCGGATGTGCCGGAACTCGGCGGCGTTGATCTCGGCGCCCAGGCCGCTGTTGATGAAGTTCTGCCCGTCCAGGTCGCTCCAGCGCAGCGGGCGCGCCAGGCGGTTGAGGGGGTTGTCGCTGGCGCAGACCACGCAGAAGGCGTCGGAGAACAGGAAGTCCTGGTCGATGTTGGGGATGCTCGCCGGTACGGTGCCGATGCCGATGTCCACGTCCCCGCTGAGCACCGCTTGCACCACTCGCTCGGAATCCATGTCGCGGATATCCAGGTGGAACTGCGGGTGCTGTTCATGGAATTGCTTGAGCAGCGGCGGCAGCAGGGTGATGGCGAAGGACGGCACCGCCGCCACCCGCACCAGGCCGGTCTCGGCCTTGGCGTAGGTCTTGATGGTGCTGATGGTGCGGTCGAAATGCGCCAGTTCGCGCTGGGCTTCCAGCAGCACGAAACGCCCCAGCGGGCTGAGCTGGTTCTTGCGCTCGCCTTCGAACAAGGCGCCGCCCAGTTCCTCTTCCAGTTGCTTGAGCGAGAGCGACACCGCTGCCGGTGTGCGGTGCAGGCGCTGGGCAGCCTGGGTCAGGCTCTGGCTGGTGGCCACCGCGACGAAAAACTGCAAATTGGAGATCTTGATGCTCATGGCGGCGCGTCCTGCTGGCAAAGGCATAGCTTAAATTTTACTTAAACAACCTTAAAATTTATTAGATTTACTTAATACAAGGCCGACTCATAATCCTCCCAGAACCGCACAAAGGCAACGCCCCGCCTGGCGTGCCGCCCTGGAGGATTTCATGAGCGACAACCATCACAACTACATCGCCGGCCAATGGCTCAAGGGCGCCAGCGAGATCGAGAACCGCAACCCGTCCGACACCCGCGACCTGATCGGCCTCTACGCCCAGGCCTCCCGGGCGCAGTTGGACAGTGCCATTGCCGCCGCCAGCGAGGCCCAGCGAATCTGGGCCCGCAGCGGCCTCGAGCAACGCTACAAGGTGCTGATGGCCATCGGTCAGGAGCTGATGCAGCGTTCTGCGGAAATCGGCAGGACCCTGTCCCGGGAAGAAGGCAAGCCCATGGCCGAAGGTGCTGGCGAGGTGTACCGCGCCGGGCAGTTCTTCACCTACTACGCTGCGGAAACCCTGCGCCAGTTGGGCCAGACCGCCGACTCGGTGCGCGACGGCATCGAGATCGATATCCGCCGTGAACCCATCGGCGTGGTGGCGATCATTTCGCCATGGAATTTCCCCATGGCCACCGCCTGCTGGAAGATCGCCCCGGCCCTGGCCTTCGGCAACGCCGTGGTGTGGAAGCCGGCCAACCTGACCCCGGCCAGCGCAGTGATTCTCAGCGAGATCATCGCCCGCCAGGACTTGCCCGCGGGCCTGTTCAACCTGGTGATGGGCGCCGGTTCCGAGATCGGCCAGGCGCTGATCGAGCACCCGGGCATCAGCGCCATTTCCTTCACCGGCTCGGTGGACGTGGGCAAGGGCATCGCCGCCTCGGCCGCCGCCAACCTGACCAAGGTGCAACTGGAAATGGGCTCGAAAAATGCCCTGGCAGTGATGGATGACGCCGACCTCGACCTGGCGGTGAGCTGCGCGGTGAATGGCGCCTTTGGCGGTACCGGGCAGAAGTGCACCGCCTCCTCGCGGTTGATCGTGCATGAAGGCATCCACGATGCCTTCGTGGAAAAACTGCTGGCGGCAACCCAGGCGCTCAAGGTCGGCCACGCCCTGGAAGCCGGCACCCAGATCGGCCCGGTGGCCAGCGCCGCACAGCTGGAGGCCAACCTGGCGAACCTGCAACTGGGCCAGCAGGAAGGCGCCGAACTGCTCACCGGCGGCCAGCGCCTGGAGCTGGAAAGCCCCGGTTACTACCAGGCACCGGCGCTGTTCATTGGCGGCAGCAATGCCATGCGCATCAACCGCGAAGAGCTGTTCGCACCCATCGCCTGCGTGATCAAGGCCGGCAGCTACGAAGAGGCCCTGAGCCTGGTCAACGACACCCGCTTCGGCCTTACCGCCGGCATCATGACCCGCTCCCTGGCCCGCGCCAGCCACTTTCGCCGCAATGCCCGGGTCGGCTGCGTGATGGTCAACCTGCCCACCGCCGGCACCGACTACCACGTGCCTTTCGGCGGCCGTGGCGAGTCCAGCTACGGCCCGCGCGAGCAGGGGCGCTCGGCGGTGGAGTTCTACACCCACGTGAAGACCGGCTACATCGCCGCAGGGGCGCCACTATGAACCTGCCCCAGACCTTCGCCAGCCGCGGCCCGCGCATCGATGCCATGCAGTACGACAACTGGTCGGAAAAGATCTTCCAGCAGATGCGCGAAGGCGGCGTCGATGCG
This sequence comes from Pseudomonas sp. JV245A, assembly GCF_032424515.1. NCBI lineage: Bacteria > Pseudomonadati > Pseudomonadota > Gammaproteobacteria > Pseudomonadales > Pseudomonadaceae > Pseudomonas > Pseudomonas sp. JV245A. The sequence goes on along the minus strand of NZ_VYKE01000155.1, from coordinate 6,167 downwards.
GTCCACGTGACCATCGCCTACCATGAGACCTTCCGCGAAATGGTGGCCAATATCGAAGCCTGGAACCGCAGGTTCCAGCGCTACTCGCACCTGATCCTGCACGGCAAGTGGGCCAGCGACATCGCCCTGGCACGGCAGACCGGGCGCACGGCGATCTTCTTCGGCTTCCAGAACCCCTCGCCCATCGAGGACGACATCGGCCTGGTGGAAGTGGTGCACAGCCTCGGCGCACGCTTCATGCAGCTGACCTACAACAACCAGTCGCTGCTGGCCACCGGTTGCTATGAACAGGAAGACCCGGGGCTGACCCGCATGGGCAAGCAGGTGGTACGGGAGATGAACCGGGTCGGCCTGGTGGTGGACATGTCCCACTCCGCCGAACGCTCGACCCTGCAAGCCATCGAGCACTCCGAGCGCCCGATCGCCATCACCCACGCCAACCCGGCGTTCTGGCACGCGGCGCTGCGCAACAAGTCCGACACCGTGCTCAAGGCCCTGGGCCAGAGCGGTGGCATGTTCGGTTTCTCGTTGTACCCGCACCACCTCAAGGACAAGAGCGCCTGCAGCGTGCAGAGCTTCTGCGAAATGATCGCGCGCACCGCCGAGCTGATGGGCGTCGAGCACCTGGGCCTGGGTTCCGACCTGTGCCAGGACCAGCCCAACAGCGTGGTGGACTGGATGCGCGTCGGCCGCTGGACCCTGGATGTCGACTACGGCGAAGGCTCCAAGGCGCAACCGGGCTTCCCCGAGCAGCCGGCCTGGTTCCGCGACAACCGCGACTTCCCCAACATCGAGGCGAGCCTGCACGGCGTGGGTTTCAGCGCCCAGGAGGTCGCCGCGATCATGGGCGGCAACTGGCTGCGCTTCTTCGAGAACAATTTTGTTCCGGCCAAGGCCCAGGCAGGTGCCGCCGTCCACCCTCACGAGATCGCGGTCTGAGGCCCCCGACTGTTTCCCGATTGTCCTGACGTCCGGCCTGAACAGGGTCATCGCCAAGCACTAACAACAACAAATGCGCCCATAACAATTATTAGCGATCGACAACGCAACACGGAGGCACCATGGAAATTCCAGGCGAAATCAAAGCGGGGATCGACACCCGCTCGCTGCACAGCCGCGCCGCTGGAACCCTCGACTGGTCGATTTTCTGGATCAGCGGAGGTTTCTTCCTGCTGTTCCTGGTCATTGCCCTGATAGACCTGAACACCCTTTCCAGCCTGATCGGCCACGCCTTCACCTGGAGCACCCACTACTTCGGCCTGTACTGGCAGGTGCTGATGCTGGCGACCTTCGGCGCCAGCCTGTACATCGGCTTCACCCGCCTGGGCCGGGTGCGCCTGGGCGGCGTCGGGCACAAGCCCAGCATCAGCACCTTCAACTGGGTATCGATGATCATGTGCGCCCTGCTGGCCGGCGGCGGCGCCTTCTGGGCCGCTGCCGAACCCATGATGCATTTCATCGCCCCACCGCCGTACTTCGGCGCCGTGGCCAAGAGCGACGCCGCCGGCGTGGCCGCGCTATCCCAGTCGTTCCTGCACTGGGGCTTCATGGCCTGGGCGGTGCTCGGCAGCCTGCTGACCGTGGTCTACATGTACCTGCACCACGAAAAGAACCTGCCGCTGATGCCGCGCACCCTGCTCTATCCGCTGCTGGGCGAGCGTGCCCTGAAGGGCCCGATCGCCGTGTTCGCCGATGCCTCGGCAATCATCGCGGTGGTGGCCGGCACCATTGGCCCGGTGGGCTTTCTCGGCCTGCAGATCGCCTTTGTCCTGCACTCGGTGTGGGGCGTGCCGAACACCATCATGGTCCAGGCCATGGTGATTCTCTCGGTGACGGTGATCTACACCCTGTCCTGTGTGGTGGGCCTGGGCGGCCTGCGGCTGGTCAGCAAGGTCCACGTGTGGCTGATGCTGGGCCTGGCGGCGTTCCTGTTCATCTTCGGCCCCACCCTGTTCCTCAGCGAAACCCTGGCCCAGAGCCTGGCGGTGCACGTCACCAGCTTCTTCCAGACCGCCCTGTACCGCGATGACAACGCCTGGCTCAACAGCTGGACGCTGTTCTACTGGGGCTGGTTCATCGGCTACGCGCCGATGATGGGTATCTACGTGGCCAAGGTCTCCCGCGGGCGCAGCATCCGTGAGGTGATCACCCTGATGTCGGTGGCCGCCCCGCTGATCACCATGCTCTGGTTCACCCTGGTGGGCGGCACCGGGATCGGTATCGAACTGCAGTCGCCGGGCCGCGTGATCAGCCACGGCGTGCAACCTGAGGCGCTGCTGCTCGGGGTGGCCCAGTCGATGCCGCTGCCCAACCTGATTTCGGCGCTGTTCCTGTTCCTCAGTTTCTTCTCGGTGGTCACCAGCGCCGGCTCCATGTCCTATACCGTGGCCATGGCCATCAGCAGCAACCACGCCGAATCCCCGGCCTGGCTGCGGGTGTTCTGGGGCGCCGGCATGGGCCTGGTGGGGGCGACCCTGATCACCCTCGGTGAGGGCGGCATCAGTGCCTTGCAGTCGTTCATCGTGATCACTGCGGTGCCGGTGTCGCTGCTGATCCTCCCGGCGGTCTGGGACGCGATCCGCATTGCCCGGCAAATGGCCCGTGAACAGGGGGTGCTCTGAATGAACCTGCGACCACCCGCCAGCGTCATGAAGGCGGCGCGCCTGGGGGCCTTCCACCAATCCCGGCTGTCGTTCATGCGCCAGTTGCTGCGCCGCCTCAAGGCTGAAAACTGGCAGTTCCAGCGCCCGCTGTGGACCCTCGACAGCCAGGGCGTGGGCCGTGCGGTGTACACCGCCACCGGCCCGCAGCGCAGCTACAGCCTGGTGGCCTTCGCCCATGACCTGGACCCGGCACTGCGCTCGGACCGGGTCATCGCCACCGCCTGGGATGCCACCTTCGCCCTGTTCGACGGCATCCCCGATGCCGCCGACCTGGACCGCCTGGAGGCCAATGTGCCGAAGCAGGAAGCCGGGCGCATTTCCTCCCGCGAGCTGTGCATGGCCCGGGCCAACCGTTCGGTGCGGCTGTTCGACCATGTGATCGAGGCCCTGGCTGCCGGCCGCCAGCCGCAGCGCGAGTTCATCGATGAAGTCGGCTACCTGATGCGCACCACCGCGGTCTACGGCAGCGGCAAGTTCGGCGCGGCCGACCGTGAAAGCATCGCCCAGCGGCCGGAGCTGGCGGCACCCTTCCAGGCGGAAATGCTCACCGTGTTCCTGATCCGCGCCTTCACCCTGGACCTGGTGGAACACCTGGCCCAGGCCCGGGCGCCCCGGCAGGCGGTGACCCTGGAGCCGCAACTGCGCCGGCGCCTGGGCATCGGCAACTCCACGGGGCTGGGCATGGCGCCGTTCCTGCTGAACCATCCGGTGCTCTTGAACAACTGGGTACAGGCCCGTGAAACCGCCCTGCAACGGGTGCGCGCCGTGCGCCAGCCATCGGCTGCGGAGCGCCAGCGGTTCGTCGAATTCCTCACCCGGGCCCAGGCCGGCATCGGCCACTGGCACTCCGAGCACGAACTGCAACACGGCCGCATCCTGCAACTGCAAGGTGACCTGCAGCGCCTGGAGCACCATCTCGCCAGCGGCATCCTGGAGCAGGATTCCCCCTGGGACGAACTCTATCGCTGGGCCGAAGGCGCGCTGTCGCTGGAAGCCCAGGAATGCCTGGTGTCGCTGCTGCTGGAGCCCTACGGCCACCTGGTGGATGAGCTGGGCGCCGGTATGCAGGCCGATGAGCAGGCCAGCTTCAGCGTCGACGGCAGCATGAGCATCGGCCGCCTGCGGCAGATACTCGACGAGCATTATTCCTGGGTCGCGGCCATCGACTTTTCCAGCCAAGCCAGCCGCGCGCTGTTCTGGTACGTCTCCGAGGAAAAACTCGAACCGCGGATCGGCCAGCGCTTTGCCGAGCCCGGGCAAGACCTGGAGCAGCCCCTGGCAGTGGCCCGGGACATCGCCCAGTTGCAAGCCGCCCTGCCCGGCTGGAGCGACGCGCAAAGCGTCGCCAGCTTCCTGCTGCGGCACCCGGAACATCGCCACAGCCTGCGCCGGGTGCAACTGGCGCCAGCGTTCCCCTACGCCGACATCCAGGACAACCTGATCGACCAGGCGCTGCTGCCCATCGACCTGCTGCGCTGCAAGCTGTCGTTCTTCGGCGCCACCCACTTCGACCCGCGCTCGGATCGCTGGGTACGCATCACCCTCTACCAGAACGCGCCCTTCCCCCATGAGCTGGGGCAGATGGCCGCGGACGACTGGTCCTACCCCAACCTCGACAGCCAGGAGCAGCGCCGTGCATGCCTCGTTGAATGAAATCGAAAGCCTGTGCAAGAAAGCCGCCCGCGGTGCCGGGCTGTCCTGGGGCCTGGCGGAGGAAGCCGGCAAGGCCGCGCGCTGGCTCTCGGCCCACGGCCTCGACGGGCCCGGCGTGCTGGCCACGCAACTGCGACAGAATGACGGCTGTGCCTACCAGCAACTGGCACCGGATGTCAGCGCCGAGCCCTGGCAGGTGCCAGGGCATGCCCTGTGCCCGCTGATTGCCGGGGCGACCCTGAGCGACCACGCCTACCTGCTGCGCAGCAACGGCCGCATCGAGCTCAGGCAGGTGGCGCACCCGCAACTGCTGCTGCCCTTTGCCAGCGCCACCGCGCGCCAGCTCGGCCTGTGGCTGGAGCTGTCCTGGAACGGCTGCTGCCTGAAGTTTTCCCCCTCGGGCGAAGCCTGGCTGGTACGTGCGCAGAACCTCGGCGCCGCCACAGCCGCCCAGGTGCGCTGCGCTTGCACAGATCCTGCCGGCACCCTCGGCAAGCCTCTGGCGGGCAGCATTCCGGACCTGGGCGACAGCCCCCAGCACGAGCTCGATCACCTGGCCGCCCGCACCTACGTGCCGGCCTCCGAAGCCTCGCGCCTGCTGGGCGCCGGGGCCGGCCTGAGCGACAACAACTGACCTTTCCACCCTTGAACCAATGGACGAACCAATGGACCTCGACATGACCTCATCCCTCCAGCGAATCGGCACCACCGCGCGCTTCAGCCAGGCCGTGATCCACAACCGGACCGTGTACCTGGCAGGCCAGGTTTCGCAATTGACCGAAGGGGACATCCGCACCCAGACGCAGGATGTGCTGCAACAGATCGACGCCCTGCTGGCCAGGGCCGGCACCGACAAGGGCCACCTGCTCAGCGCGCAGATCTGGCTCAAGGACATGGCCGACTACCCGGCCATGAACCTGCTCTGGGATGCCTGGCTCGAAGGTGTGCAGGCACCGGTGCGGGTTTGCGTGCAGGCGCCCATGGCCAAGCCGCACTACCGCATCGAAGTGTTGGTGATTGCTGCGCAACCGGCCTGAATCAGCCCAGCCCTGGCCCGGTCTCGGCGGCCACCAGGGCCCGCTCCATGATCAGCGTCAGCTCCTCGCCCTCGTAATGCTCGCGCACCCGGACAAAGCCCAGGCGGGCATAAAAGCCTTCAGCGGTGACCGACGAGGGCACCACCAGCGAGGTCTGGCCCGAATCCAGCGCCGCCTGCTCGACCGCGGCCATCAGTTGCCGCCCCAGGCCCTGGCCGTGGTAGGCCGGGTCGACAAACACCGAACGCACCGCACGCCCGTCGAGGCTGGCGGTGCCCCGCAATTCCCCGTGCACCAGGGCGACAAACATCTGCCGGCGCTGCATCAGTTGGCGCACTGCATCGGGGGTGAAGCTGGCCTGGACCCGCTCGATCACACTGGCGGGGTAGTCCTGGGCATTGCTGGCGAGCAAGGCCGCCAGGATCACCTGGCTGACCTGTGGAGCATCGGCCGGCACGGCCGGACGAACCTGATATTGCATGACCACTCCCTGGTTATCCCGCGGATGACAGTGGCCAAAATACGGCCCGCCCCAGGCCCTGCCAAGCACTTATTGCAACTGGAACACCAGGCAGGGGTTGTCGTTGAGCCGCCCCTCGAACACCGGCAACTGATTCTCCAGGGAGGTGTTATCCAGCAGCCCCCGGTCCTTGCGCGCGATGATCACCCAGGAGTCATGGGGCAGCGAGTCCAGGTGCCCGGGGTCGTCGCCGCTGACGAACAGCGGCTGTTCGTCGTGGTCCAGGTTCATCATGTAGCGCACCGCCCAGGTGTCCTGGCCCAGGTTGAAGAACACCAGCGGCCCGGGGCTGGC
>NZ_VYKE01000154.1:0-11917 GCF_032424515.1 Pseudomonas sp. JV245A | reverse complement strand
CCCTGGCCCAGCCAGGGGTGATTGCTTCGCTGATCTACGCCGGGGTGCATGGCGCCACCGACGATGTGATCGCCGCCGGCGAGGACGATGGCCGGGTCCTGGCCGAGGCCATTGTCCAGGCGTGCCTGCGCATGCTGGGCCTGCCTCCTTCTTGATGTTTCCACGGGTAAAAGGAACGACCCTGCAATGAAAAAGATCAACCTCATTCTCGGCGCCGCGCTGGCGCTGTACCTGGCGTACCAGGCCTATGGCTCGTTCTACTACGGCACGCCGTATCAGGGCCGCGACTACAGCGCCGACCAGGCCTTCTACTACCAGAAGTACCGCTTGTTCAGCTGGCGCACCTGGATTCCCACCATGACCATGCCCGGCGATGGCGACAGCTCGCGCTACAGCGTTGGCGGCTACCTGCGGGTGTTCAAGGCCGACGGCACGCTGGTAGGGCAGTCCTATGACGGCTGCATCGCGGTGGTGGAAGTGTTCTGGTACGACGACGCAGTGGGTGGCTTCGGCTGCAGCGAGCACTTGATCGCGCTGCCCACGAAGGCCACGACGGGCTGAGCGCCCAGTCGCGGTTTGCGGGCCCTGTCGATCGCTTCAGGCCCCGGCCTTCCACAAGCCGAACTTGCCCGCCAGATCCAGCTTGGGATCACGCACCCGGGTCAGGTTGATCGCAGCGCCGGACCAGCCGCCCTCCATCTCTTCAGTCAGGTGGTATTTCAACAGGTTGTACTGGATCGCCGTCCCCCCCAGTTGCTGGTAGCCGATGCGTGAGGTCACCGCCTCCAGCAAGCTGGAAATCAGGTATTGCAGCGGCGTTTCGTAGGCCTTGATGGCGATGCCGTAGTCGAAGCTCTCAGCGTTGCTTTCGCGAAAGCAACCGAAGAATTCCTGCTTGCTCATGCTGCTGGACATGGCCGTGTTGTAGCTCTGGCGACAGGCCTCCAGGTCGGCGGCGCCGGGCCGGGGCAGGGCCAGGTGGTTGTTGAGGTTCTTCAGGGTCACACAGCCCTGGGTGGCAATGACCTCGGGCATCAGGGTCACGTCCAGTTCGCCGGCACGGTCGGGGATGTTGTGCCAGGCGTTCAGGCTGTTGCGCAACGGCTCCAGGCTGCTGCCGGGGTAGCCTCGATACCCGTACACATAGGCTGGCGGCAGCACCAGGCCCATGACCGAATTCATCTGCGACACCGTCAGGTTCTGATAGTCGCGTCCATAGATGCGGGCGCTGTACTCGTCCAGGGAGTGGCGCAGCACCGAGGGCTTGAGGTTGCGCACCGACTTGCCGTTCTCCAGCGCCTCGAACAGGCTCTTCTGGTTGAGTTGGGACTTGACCTCCACGGTGGCGATCACCCCTTCGATCAGGTACACGTCCGCCGAGCCGAAGGTACGCAGCGTGGGGAAATCGTTGCGGTAGATGATCAGGTCGATCTGCTTGGAGATGCTCCCTTCGGAGTCGATGATCTGCCCGGCACCGATGCTGATGTTGCTCGGCAGAAAGCGCTTGAGGACGTCACGGATGAAACTCTCCCGGGCGTCACCGAGGACGCCGGAGTGGCTGGCGATGGTGCTGCTGACGCTGAAGCTGCTTTCCAGGACCCGGGCGATGGATTTCGCCCATTTGCTGATGATTGCCATGGGGCTTCCTTGGGGATCAGGGGACGAGCAAGTCGAAATGGCCTGTGGCCAGGGGTTCGCCGTTGACCAGCAATCGCACGCTGTGGCGCCCCGGATAGTGGCGGCGGGTGGTCAGTTCGCGGATCTGCTGGCTGCGGCCAAGCTCCACCTGGGCCAGGCCTTGCAGGGTGAAGGTCTTGAGCTTGAACACCTTGCTCGCGGTGGCGCCGGAGGCCTTGACGTAGTCGATGGCGTAATCCACCACCAGGCGCTGTTCGTGCGAGCAGGTGGAGACCAGGGTCAGGGACAGGTTGAGGCTGTCCCCCAGGCGCAATTGCCCGGGGGCCACCTGGAAGCGGCAAACCTGGACCTCGGCCCGGGCCCCGGCGCCGATCAGCGCCAGGGCCCGGCGGTCGCCCTGCTTGATCAGGCTGCGCAAGGCATGACGGGCGATCCAGGCACTGTGCGGCTGCTCCAGGGGCCAGCCTTCAAGACGTTCCAGGACCCACTGCGGGTGCTCTTTGGTGATGTCGTTGAGGTGGTTGGCCACCGACTTGCGCACGTACAGGCTGGGGTCATTGCGCAGGCGTTCGAGGATCGGCGCCGCCAGTTGCGGGTCGGCCTGCAACTGCTCCAGGCGGAACGACCAGGGCAGGCGCGGGCGGCTGCCTTCGCTGGCCAGGCGGCGTACGTGTTCATCGCTGTCCGTGGCCCACTCGTGCATCACGGCCAGCGTGCGCTGGCAGTCCTGGCGCAAGAAGTGGCGCACGGCGAACTCCGATGAGCCGAAGCCGGTGAAGTACTTCAGCGCCGCCATGGACAGCTCGAAGTCATGCAGGCCGTAGCTGGCCACGTAGTGGGGCAGGAAGATGCACACGAAGCGGCTGTTCAGGCGCGGCGCCAGGGCTTGCAGCAGCTCCAGGCTGCTGGGGTAGTCCAGGCCCAGTACCTGGTGCAGGCTCTCGCTGACCCGGGCCAGGCGCTGCATCAGCGACAGCTCGGCGAGGCCGTGGCCGGCCCGTTGCAGGAACCCCTGGCGGTCGAAGGCCGGGTGCACCGCGTGCATGGCGTCGGCGATATGCATCAGGCGCTGCTGGTTGAAGATTTCCTTGAGGGCGGGGGCCTGCTCTTGGGTAGAACTCATGGGGCGTATCCATTCAAAGCCGGGGCGGCGTCCACTCTACACGCCCTCTGCTGACAGAATCTGTCGGTAGCCGCCGGAGGGCGTGTTGCGTCATGCAGATCGTTTTGCGGTGTTGCTGAGGCCGCCTTCGCCGGCAAGCCGGCTCCTACGGTGTGTCGTGCCGGCCTGTAGGAGCTGGCTTGCCAGCGAAGGGTACACCACGGCCCTCAGATCATTCCCCGGCGTCCTTGAGACCGCCTTCGCCAGCAAGCCGACTCCTGCGAGGTGGCGCAGGGCCTGGCGCCTCAACGCATCGGCGGCAGCGGGCTTTCGATCTGTTCGTCCTGTTCGTCGGCTTCGAACAGCCGGGCCAGTTCGGCGCGGGCTTCCTGGGCGCTTTGCAGGACCTTGGCGGCGTCGTCGTAGACGGCATGCTGGGCCGCCAGCAGTTGTTCGTCGTGCTGGGTGAAACGCTGGATCCGCGAATCGGCCTGGGCCTGGCTCAAGCCCAGCCCCACCAAGGTGCGGCGGCTCATTTCCAGGCTGGAATAGTAGGTCTCCCGCACCGCCTGGGCCCCCAGGTCCACCAGCCGGTGCACGTGCTGGCGGTTGCGCGCCCGGGCGATGATCTTCAGGTGCGGGTAGAGCCGGCTGACCTGCTCGGCGGTCTTGATATTGGTTTCCGGGTCGTCGGTGGCAATGACGAAGTACTCCGCTTCGCCGACCTTGGCCGCGCTGAGGATCTCCGGGCGCAACGGGTCGCCGTAGAACACCGGCATGCCGCCGAAACTGCGGATCAATTCGATGGTTTCCACCGAAGTGTCCAGGGCCACGAAGGGCACTTTCTGTGCCCGCAGGATCCGCGCCACGATCTGCCCCATGCGGCCCATGCCGGCAATCACCACCCGCGGCCCGTCGGAATCGATCCGGCGGTACTCGGCGGGCATTTCCACCGGCTTGGCCTTGGGTTTCAGCCAGCGGGTGCAGGCCAGCAACAGCAGTGGGGTGAGGGCCATGGACAGGGTGATGGTCAGCACCAGCAGGTCATACAGGCGGGGCTCGAACAGGCCCTGGTCGCGACCGATCTTGAACACCACGAAAGCGAACTCGCCGCCCGCCGCCAGCACCACCCCGAGGCGCACCGCACTCTCGCGTCCCAGGCCACCGGCCAGGCGCCCGACCACGAACAGCAGCGGCAGCTTGAGGGCGATCAGCAGCAGGGTCAGGCCCAGCACCGCGATGGGCGCGCTGAGCAGCAGGCTGATATTGGCGCCCATGCCGACGCTGATGAAGAACAGCCCCAGCAGTAGGCCCTTGAAGGGTTCGATCTGTGCTTCCAGCTCGTGGCGGTATTCCGAGTCCGCCAGCAGCAGGCCGGCGAGGAAGGCGCCCAGGGCCATGGACACGCCCACCAGGTCCATCAGCCAGGCGGTGCCGATCACCACCAGCAGGGCAGTGGCGGTGGAGACTTCCGGCAAGCGGGTCTTGGCCACGATGCGAAACACCGGGCGCAGCAGGTAACGCCCGCCCACCACCACCACGGCGATGCTGCCCAGCACTTGCAGGCCGTGGCGCAGGTCCTCGGCGCTGCTGGTGTGGTGATCGCCGCCGGCCAGCACCGGGACCATGGCGATCAGTGGAATGGCGGCGATGTCCTGGAACAGCAGGATAGCGAAGGCCATGCGCCCATGAGGGCTGTTCAGCTCCTTGCGTTCGGCCAGGCTTTGCAGGCCCAGGGCGGTGGACGACAGGGCCAGGCCCAGGCCCAGGACAATGGCACTGTTGAGCGACTGGCCGAACAGAAACAGCGCCACCACGCCGATCAGCATCCCGGTCAGCAGCACCTGGGCCAGGCCGACGCCGAACACCGCCTTGCGCATCACCCACAGGCGCTTGGGCGAGAGCTCCAGGCCGATGATGAACAACAGCAGCACCACCCCCAGTTCGGAGATATGGCTGACGCTCTGGGGGTTGCCCACCAGGCCCAGCACCGAGGGGCCGATCAGCACCCCGGCCAGCAGGTAGCCGAGCACGGCCCCCAGTTGCAGGCGCTTGGCCAGGGGCACGATGAGCACGGCGGCGCAGAGGAACACGACGGCGGCTTGTAGCAGGTTGCCTTCATGGGGCATCGGGGGGACTCCAGGGAGAACGGGGCGCAGGTGATGATAAAGGCTCGTCGGTGACGATGAGCGGATTGGTATTGCCAGTCTGCGCCCGGATAAAAACGGCGTGGATGTTCTGAGACTGGCGGTGCGCCCTGCAAGGCACGTCGGAGTACGGGAGAGCAGGGGGGCGGGCGGGTCAGTGCGGCCACTGCTCCAGCAGAATCGAGACAAATTTTTCCGCGGCCGGCGATAGCGACGCGCCGCGCCGGGACACCAGCCCCAGGGTGCGATTGACCACGGGCTCGGTCAGCGGAACGCTGACCAGGGTCGGGTGATCGGCGGCCGGCATGGCCAGGCTCGGCATCGCCGAAACCCCGAGCCCGGCCTCCACCATGCCCAGTGACGTGGACAGGTGCTGCACCTCGTAGAACCACTGGGGACGCCAGCTCAAGCCGGACAGGGCATGGTCCAGCAACATGCGGTTGCCGCTCAGGCGACCGACGCCGATCAAGCGATAATCGCTGAGTTCCGACCAGGTCACCGAGCTGCGCTCGGCCAGTTCATGGTCGCGCCGGCAGGCCAGGACAAAGGGTTCGTTGACCAGGGGCACGAACTCGATGTCCGGGTGTTGGCCGCTCATCATGTTGATGCCGAAGTCCGCTTCGCCGCGCAGCACCGCTTCAAGGCCCTCGTTGGCGCTGAGGTCGAGCAGGCGGATGCGGATTTTCGGATAGCGCAGGTTATACAGGCGGATCACTGACGGCAGGAAGTAGAAGGCCGCCGTGGGGATGCAGGCCAGGGTCACCTGACCGATCTGCCGTTCTGCCAGCTCACGGATGTTGAGGATCGAGTCGTCGAAGTCGTCCAGCAGTCGTCGGGCCTTGGGCAGGAAGTCGCGACCGACGCTGGTCAGGCTGACCTTGCGCGTGGTGCGGTCGAGGAGCGCGGTGCCCAGGCCCTCTTCGAGCTTTTTCATACGTCGGCTCAGGGCGGGCTGGGACAGGTGCAAAGCGTCGGCGGCTTCGTGGAAACTCCCCAGTTCGGCGATTTTCACGAAAGATCTGATGTCCTGGAGCTCATATTCCATGCTGGTTTCTCAAGGCGGGCGTCGGGTGTGGCGGTGCCGGACACGATATTTAATTCATGCTCGTAACGCAATAATCTCTCTGATCTTTGCATTGGAAACACTTTTTAATCCCTGCCACTCTTGTGTCCAGAACATCAATTACCTCGATTGATCAACAAGAGTCAGTGTTCATGCAACGAATTCCTTGTGTGTTGATGCGCGGCGGCACCTCCAAAGGGCCGTTTTTTCTGGCCTGGGATCTGCCGGTGGCGGTGTCCGAACGTGATGAGCTGTTGCTCAACCTGATGGGCTCCGGCCATGAGCTGGAAATCGACGGCATCGGCGGTGGCAGCCCGCAAACCAGCAAGGTGGCGATCGTCAGTCCGTCGCTGCACCCGGACGCGGATGTCGATTACCTGTTCGTCCAGGTCATGGTGTCGCAGCGGCGGGTCGATACCGCGCCCAACTGCGGCAACATGCTATGCGCCGTCGGGCCTTTCGCGATCGAGCAGGGGCTGGTCAAGGCCACGGGGGCACAGACCCAGGTGCGGATTCGCAACCTCAACACCGGCACCCTGGTCAATGCCCAGGTCCAGACCCCCGATGGCAAGGTCAGCTACGAAGGCGACACCACCATTGACGGCGTGCCGGGCAGCGCGGCGCCGGTGGCCCTGACCTTTCTCGATGCCGCCGGCAGCAAGACCGGCCAGTTGTTTCCCACCGGCCGGCCTCAGGACCTGATCGACGGCATTGCCGTGACGTGCATCGACATGGCCATGCCCATGGTGCTGGTGCAGGCTGCCTGCCTGGGCAAGCGCGGCGATGAAACCCCGGCCGAGCTGGACGCCGACGCGGACTTTCTCAAGCGCCTGGAAAACCTGCGCCTGAAGGCCGGGCTGGCCATGGGCCTGGGGGATGTCAGCGACAAAGTGATTCCCAAGCCGGTCCTGGTGTCCCAGGCCCGGGCGGGGGGCACCCTCGCGGTGCGCTATTTCATGCCCCACAACTGCCATCGGGCCCTGGCCATCACCGGCTCCATCGGCCTGGCTACCGCCTGTGTCACCGCCGGCAGTGTGGCGGCCGAGATGCTGGGCGGGGTCCACGAACCGCGTCTGCAAAAGGTCCGTATCGAGCATCCCAGCGGGGCAATAGATGTCGTATTGTCCTACAGCGGAAAAAGCCCTGAGACCATCCGCGCCTCGGTGGTCCGCACCGCCCGCCGGTTGTTCTCCGGGTATGTCTACGCGCCGGCTTCACAGCGCCTGGCCGGTTAGTCGTTGCTGTCGACCCGCGTTGCATCAACACAATTCTAAAAATGGGTGATGCCATGAAAGTTGTTAAATCGCTCTATTTCCAGATCCTCTGCGCCGTGTTCCTCGGGGTCCTGGTGGGGCACTTCTGGGCCGCGCAAGCCATTGCCCTGAAGCCTCTGGGAGATGCCTTCATCAAGCTGATCAAGATGATGATCGCCCCCGTGGTGTTCTGCACCATCGTCACCGGCATCGCCGGCATGAGCGACAAGCGTTCCCTGGGGCGCCTGCTGAGCAAGACCATGCTGCTGTTCCTGGGCCTGACCCTGATCAGCCTGTTCATCGGCCTGGCGGCGGTCTACCTGTTCCAGCCCGGCGCGGGGATGAACATCGACCCCACCCGCTTGAGCACCCAGGGCCTGTCCCAGTACACCGATTCGGCGGCCAAGCTGGGGGTGGTGGAGTTCTTCATGCACATCATTCCCGAGACCTTTGTCGGTGCCTTCAACAAGGGCGAGGTGCTGCCGGTGCTGTTTATCGCGGTGCTGTGCGGGTTTGCCCTGTCGTCCCTGGGCGAGCGCGGCAAGCCGGTGCTGGTGGTGCTGGAGTCGGCCTCGCAGATGGTGTTCAAGATCTTCTCCTACCTGATGCGTTTTGCCCCCGTCGGCGCCTTCGGGGCCCTGGCCTTTACGGTGGGCCAGTACGGCATCACCTCCCTGGGCGCCCTGGCCAAACTGATCATGACCCTCTATGTCGCCTGCGGCTTCTTTGTCTGCGTCGTGCTGGGCGGCATTTGCCGGGCCAACGGCTTCAGCCTCTGGAAGCTGCTGCGCTACCTGCGTGAAGAGTTCCTGGTGGTGCTCGGCACCTCGTCCACAGAACCGGTGATGCCGCGCATGCTGGAAAAACTCCAGGCCCTGGGCTGCAAGAAGAGCGTGGTAGGGCTGGTGCTGCCCACCGGCTATTCGTTCAACCTCGACGGCACGGCGATCTACCTGTCACTGGCGGCGATCTTCATTGCCCAGGCGTGCAATATCGAGCTGAGTGCCGGGCAGGTGGTCACCATGCTGGCGATCATGCTGCTGTCGTCCAAGGGCGCCGCCGGGGTGACCGGCAGCGGTTTCGTGGCCCTGGCCTCGACCCTGACGGTGATTCATGACATTCCCCTGGCAGGCCTGGCATTGCTGATCGGTATCGATCGCTTCATGTCCGAGGCCCGGGCCTTGACCAGCCTGGCCAGCAACGCAGTGGCAACCGTGGTGATCGCCCTTTCGGAGCAGGCCTGCGACCGCCAGGTGCTGTTGCGCACGCTCGATGGCCAGCCGCTTGCGGCCCAGGCTGCTGCCGCCGATGACAGCCCAGCCGCCGCTCTGGCGAGCAAGCTCGGCTAGACCCGCCAAGCACCAGCGCTTTACCCCAAGTACCGACTCAACACCTGTGCCGGGCGCCCCTGAGGGGCGCCCGGTGCCCGGGTGGCCGCGCCTGCGTGCCGGTCACGCTCACCATAAAAACAAGAGAATCGACTTATGCTCGCCTTACTCGGCCTCGCCATGGTGGTGGTCTTCACCTTCCTGATCATGACCAAGCGCCTGTCGCCCATTGTGGCGTTGACCCTGGTGCCGATCGTTTTCGCGGTGCTCGGCGGGTTTGCCGGCAGCACCGGCAAGATGATGCTCGACGGCCTGAAAATGGTCGCGCCGTCGGCGGCGCTGTTGCTGTTCGCCATTCTGTTTTTCGGCTTGATGATCGATTCGGGGCTGTTCGACCCGCTGATCCGCAAGATTCTCAAACGGGTCAATGGCGATCCGACCAAGATCGCCATCGGCACCGCGTTGCTGTCGCTGGTGGTGGCCCTGGACGGTGATGGCACCACCACCTACATGATTACCTGCGCGGCCATGCTGCCGCTGTACAAGCGCATCGGCATGAACCCCATGATCCTCGCCACCATTTCCATGCTGTCCTTAAGCATCATGAGCGGCATGACCCCCTGGGGCGGGCCGGCCACGCGCGCCATCGCCGCCCTGGGCCTGGATGCCGGCGAGTACTTCGTGCCGCTGCTGCCGACCATGATCGGCGGCGCCGCCTGGGTGGTGTTTACCGCCTACCTGCTGGGCCGGGCCGAACGCAAGCGCATCGGCAATACCCAACTGCAAAGCGGCGGTGGCGACTGCTACATCAAGGCGATTCTCGAAGACACCCCTCACAAACGGCCCAAGCTGGCCTACGTCAATCTGCTGCTGGTGATGGCGGTGATGACCGCGCTGGTGCTGGGGCTGATGCACTCGGCGGTGCTGTTCCTGATCGGTTTTGTCCTGGCCTTGATGATCAACTACCCGCAGCTGGATATTCAGAAGGAGCGCATTCTCGCCCACTCGGGTAACGCCATGACCGTGGTGCTGCTGGTGTTCGCCGCGGGGATCTTCGCCGGGATTTTCTCCGGCACCAAGATGGTCGACGCCCTGGCGCAGACCCTGGTGGACTGGATTCCGCCGTCCTGGGGTCACCTGTTCCCGCTGGTGGTGGCGCTGACCAGCATGCCGCTGACCTTCGTCCTGTCCAACGATGCCTACTACTTCGGCGTGGTGCCGATCCTGGCCAACGCGGCGGCGGCCTATGGCATTTCCCCCCTGGAAATCGCCCGGGCCTCGATCCTCGGCCAGCCGGTGCACCTGATGAGCCCGCTGGTGGCCTCGACCCTGCTGCTGGTGGGCATGGTGGACCGTGACATTGGCGACTTCCAGAAAGCCACGGTGAAGTGGGCCGTGCTGACCTCTCTGGTGATTACCGCCCTGGCCTTGCTGACCGGCGCCCTGACCTTGTTCGTCTGATTCGTTCGAAACCCTCTTTGGTGGCCCGGCGCGCTTGTTTCAGGGGCGCCAGGGACAACTGCGCCTTGAATAACAATAACGAGAACTACCTCATGAGCTATTGGCACACTCGCACCTTGATTCTGTCCAGCCTGAGCCTGCTGCCCCTGGCGGCGGCCCAGGGCGCTGGCTTCATCGATGACAGCAGCCTCAAGCTGCAACTGCGCAACGTCTATTTCAACGAGAACTTCCGCGACGAACACGGGCTCAGCGCCAAGGCCGCGCGCACGGCCAAGAGCGAGCGCACTGAATGGGCCCAGGGTTTCCTGCTCGATTATCAGTCCGGATTCACCCCGGGCACCCTGGGGTTCGGGGTCGATGCCCTGGGACTGCTGGGGGTTCGGCTCGATTCCGGCAAGGGCCGCAGTGGAACGGGGCTGCTGCCGGTGCACGACGACGGTCGCGCCGCGAGCGAATTTGCCAGTGCCGGCGCCACGGCCAAGTTGCGGCTGGCCAAGACCACGCTCAAGTACGGCACCCTGCTGCCCAAGACCCCGGTGCTGGTCTACAACGATGCCCGTCTGTTGCCGCAGACCTATCAGGGCACCCAGCTCACCAGCACGGATATCGACGGCCTGAGCTTGACCGGCGGCTATCTGCAGCGCTTCAAACTGCGCGATTCCACCGACAGCGTGGGGCTGGCCCCCGACGGCTACAGCGGCGGCCAGTCCGGGGACTTCCGCTACGGCGGGGCCGAATACAAGTGGAGCAAGAGCCTGCGCCTGAGCTATTTCCATGGCGAGCTTGAGAACTTCTATCGGCAGGACTTCGTCGGCCTCCAGCATGACCTGGCGCTGGGGCGGGGCACCTTGACCAGCGACCTGCGCTACTTTCGCAGCGCCGATTCAGGCGCGGCCTTTGACGGCAAGATCGACAACCGCATGCTCAGCGGGCAACTGACCTACGCGATCGCCGGGCATTCCCTTGGCGGTGGTTATCAGCGTCTCAGTGGCGATGCCGGCTTGCCGTATATCAGCGGCGCCACGGTCTACTCCTTCAGTAACGCCGGCATCGGCAAGTTCATCGAAGAGGGCGAGAAGACCTGGATGCTCGGCTACGGCTACAACTTCGCTGGCCTCGGTGTCCCCGGCCTGACCTTCAGTTCCCGCTACCTGAGTGGCAATGGCGGCAAGTCCAGGACCCGGGTCGATGAGTGGGAGCGCGACAGCGAACTGGCCTATGTGCTTCAGCAAGGTTCGTTCAAGGGGCTGGGGGTGAAGCTGCGCAATTATGTGTATCGCTCCGACTACGCCCGTGGGCGGGACAGCAACCGCCTCTACATCACTTACGACATTGCCCTCTGGTAGGGCCCTTACAGCGGCTTGAAGCGCCCATCCCACTGCGGGTCCAGGCGCTGGATGCGCGCAGCCAGCGGTGGGTGGGTGGCCATCAGGCGGCCCAGGCGCAGTTTCACCCCCTGGTGAAAATACAGGTGGCTGTACTGCGCGGCGGCGAAGGCGCGCAGGCGCGAACCGGCGCTGCTGCCGCCGATCTTTTTCAGGGCGCCGGCAATGCCCTGGGGGTTGCGGGTGAACTGCACCGCCGAGGCATCGGCGAGAAACTCGCGCTGACGGCAGATGGCGGCCTTGATCAGGTTGCCCAGCAGGCTGCCCAGGGAACCGAAGACCAGCAGGGCCAGGCCCAGCACGGCGAAGATGATCTGCCAGAAGAAGCGGTGGCGGTCGCTGCCCAGGTGCTGCTTTTCAGCCTGGCGTAGCACCGCGATGCCCGCCAGGCTGAACACCAGCAGGCCGTTGATCACCGCCAGCAAGCGGGTGTTGAGGCGCATGTCGCCGTTGTGAATGTGGCTGAACTCATGGGCCACCATGCCCTGCAATTCGTCGCGGTCGAGGTGGACCAGGGCTCCGCGGGTGATGCCGAGCACC
>NZ_VYKE01000153.1:0-12009 GCF_032424515.1 Pseudomonas sp. JV245A | reverse complement strand
ACCCGCGCCGAGCGGGAAAATCGGGTCCAGTTGGTGGCCTGGGTGGCGCCGCTGACGAAGGTGCCGAACACCAGGGTGATGGCGCTGGAGAGGTCCAGGCTGGCGCTTGGCGTGACCCCCAGCAAACCGTCGAGGCCGCCGATCTGCCGGGTGGCCACCCACATCGACAGCAGCAACAGCAGGCCCATGGCCGGCACCGCGATCCAGGACAGGATCTCCAGGCCGCGATAACCGATGTAGGCGGTGGCGCAGAAGGCCATGCCGAACAGCAGCATCAGCCCCAGTACCGCACCCGGATCCAGCTGGAAATACTTGCCCAGCACCACCGCGGCGGTGGCGGTGCCCCAGGCGTACCAGCCGATCTGGGTGAAACCCAGGATCAGGTCGCTGAGCTTGCTGCCCCGTTCGCCGAAGCAGAAGCGCCCCATCAGCACCGTGTTCAGCCCGCTCTTGAAGGCGATGTAGCCGAGGCTGGCGGCGTAGATCCCCAACAGCAGGTTGCCGACGAGGATCACCACCAGCAGGGTGGTGAAGTCGAAGGCCACCCCCAGCTTGCCGCCGGCGAACATGGTGGCAGTGAAGAAGGTGAAGCCCAGCAGCACCATGGCCATGGAGGCCAGGCCCTTGCGGGCGTGCTGCGGAACTTCGCTCAAGGGGTAGTCGTTGCCGGGTTCGTGCTGGGTCATGGGCCTGTCCCTGGTCGCAGTGATGCCACGCTGTAGCAGGCGCCGTGCCAATCCTTGACGGCAGGGCCGGGCGCCCCAGCAGTTATAGCCGATGCCCGTGCCCCTGCACCGGTTGCCTGTGGCCCGGGGGCGAAAGCGGTGCACCCTTGGGCCAGATTGGTTCACCGGCGGTTCAGTCCTCGTCGGGGCTGAAAATGCTTTCGATGGGCAGCTGGAAGGCCCGGGCAATCTTGAACGCCAGGGGCAGGCTGGGGTCGTAGCGCCCGGTCTCGATGGCATTCACCGTCTGCCGTGACACCTCGAGGCGGGTGGCCAGTTCGGCCTGGGACCAGCCTTGCCGGGTGCGCAGTTCGCGCAGTTGGTTGTTCATCGGTAGCGCCGCACGCCGGCCACCGTGGCCAGGGCCCAGACCAGCCCCATCACGGGCCATACGTAGAACATCGAGAGCCGGGGCAGGCCGGCGGTTTCCAGGAAGCCGTAGCTGAAGGTGATCAGCGCGGTGCAGACAAAGGACAGGCCCAGGGCTTCGAGCTGGATGCGCCGGGCCAGTTCGTCCATGCGTCGCAACTGGCGCACCACCGCCAGGGCCATGGCCACCATGGGGACCACCGGCACCAGGGCCAGGGCGATCTTGCCCGGGCCCGGGTTCATGTCCGCCAGCCAGTGGCTGCTCAGCAGCACGCAGGCGATGTAGGTCAGCAAGGCCAGGCCGAATTCCCTGAAATAGCGTTTGGTGCCCATGGGCGATCTCCTTTTAGTAAAGTGTCCTTTACATTAGGCGGGGCGCTTTTTCATGTCAAGTGTGCTTTACATCGGCGCCGTCACGCTCAGTCGAAGAGGGCCACGCTGCGCCGGCCTTCGTGGAAGTCGAAGGCCTCCTGGATATCCCGTTCCACGGTGCGTCCCTGGGACAGCGGCGGCAACTGGTCCGGGGCGAAGAACGCCGCGTCGCTGGTTTCGCTGCCGGCCATCGGGGCCTCGGCGTCTTGCCGTTCGCAGAGGAAGTAGAGCTTGTAGAAGTCCCGGTGATCGGGCTTGTAGGGCCCCTTGGCCTTGTGCCGCAGGCCGTACAGCTGGCGCACCGAAACCTGCAGCCCGGCTTCTTCGCGGATTTCCTTGATGATGTTCTGCGCCGCCGACAGGCCCACATCGGCGTAGCCCCCGGGCAAGGCCCAGAGGCCGTCGTGCTGCTCGCGCACCAGGAGGATCTTGCCGTCCTCGATCAGCGCGCCGCGCACTTCCACCATCGGCGTCGAGTAGCGCTGGGCGAAGTCCGAGACCAGTTCGTTGATGCGTTCCAGGGGCACGTTGCCCAGCTGCGCGAGCATGTCGTGGGCGATCTCGGCGACTTCCTGGTAGCGCTCGCGATCATGCACGTCGCGGCAAAAATGCAGGCCGGTGGAGGCGATGGCTTGCAGGCGTTTGGCGTGGGTCAGCCAGCTGCTTTCCATGAGAGAGGTTCCTGCAACGTCAGAGAGAAGGCGCTTGTTTTAAGCCCTGGGCGCGCTGGGAGCAAGCACCACGCCGTGGTCGGCGGCGTGGCGCGGTGGGATCACCCGGTGAGCTGTTGCCGATGGCAACGCACTTGCTGCGTCGCATCGCCCAGCAGCTGTTGCGGCAGCTCGCAGCCCGGGCCGCGGCGGCTGCAGCGGTCGAAGAAGAAACAGCCGGCGGGCAGCTTGCGGTTGCCCGGCAGTTCGGTGGGCGCCGAGAGCTGGCTGTCCGCCAGGGGCGCACCGAGGCGCGGCACCGCCTCCAGCAGCAGTTGGGTATAGGGGTGGCGCGGGCGCTCCAGCACCTGTTCGGCGCTGCCCAGTTCGACGATCTGCCCCAGGTACATCACCGCCACCCGGTCGGCCATGTGCCGGACCACCGAGACGTTGTGGGAGATCAGCACGAAGGTCAGGCCGCGGCTGCGTTGCAGGTCCGCCAGCAGGTTGAGGATCTGCGCCTGCACCGAGATGTCCAGGGCCGAGGTCGGCTCGTCGAGGACGATGATGTCCGGGTTCGACGCCAGGGCCCGGGCAATGGCGATGCGCTGGCGTTGGCCGCCGGAGAACTGGTGCGGGTAGCGCTCCAGGTATTCGCCGCGGATGCCTACCTGCTGCGCCACCTTGGCGGCGATTTCGCGCATCTGCGCCACCGGGGTGTTGCCCAGGGCGAACAGCGGCTCGGTGATGATCTTCCAGATCGGCAGGCGCGGGTCGAGGGACGACTGCGGGTCCTGGAACACGATCTGCACGTGGCTGTGGCGCTCGCGGTCGCTGGCGTAGGCCCAGCGCAGGTCGCCGCTGCTGGGCTTGACCAGGCCCATGAGCAGTTGCGCCAGGGTGCTCTTGCCGCAGCCGGATTCGCCGACGATGCCCAGGGTTTCCCCGGGGCGCAGTTCCAGGTCGATGCCGTTCAGGGCATGGGCGAAGGCCCGCGGCCGGCCCAGCCAGTCGTTGCTCAGGGGAAAGCGCACCTGTACATCGTTGAGGCGCAGCAGCGGCTCGCTGCCGGCTCGGGGTTGCGAAGCATTCATTGGGCGGACTCCGGGGCAGCCAGCCAGCAGGCGCTCTTGTGCTGCTGGCTGGCGTTGATCGAATGCAGCGGCGGCCGTTGGGCACACACCGCCATGGCCTGGCTGCAGCGCTCGCGGAAGGTGCAGCCGCCGGGCAGGTGAGCAAGGTTGGGCACCTGCCCGGGAATGGTCAGCAGCGGCTCGCCGGGGCGCACTTGCTCCGGCAGGCCGCTGAGCAGGCCGCGGGTGTAGGGGTGTTGCGGGTCGAGCATGACCTGGGCAGTACTGCCTTGCTCCACCACGGCGCCGGTGTACATCACATAGACCCGGTCGCAGAACTGCGAGACCACCGCCATGTCGTGGGTGATCAGGAGGATCGCGGTGCCCCGTTGCCGGGCTTTCTCGCGCAGCAACAGCAGCACCTGGCGCTGCACGGTCACGTCCAGGGCGGTGGTGGGTTCATCGGCGATCAGCAACTGCGGGTCGCAGGAAAACGCCAGGGCTATCATCACCCGCTGGCGCATGCCACCGGACAGCTCGAAGGGGTAGGCCTGCAGCACCTGCTCGGGGTCGGCGATGTGCATGTCGCGCAGCAGGTCGATGGCCTTGGCCCGGGCCTGTTCCTGGCTCAGGCGCTGGTGATGGATGATCACGTCGAGCATCTGCCGGCCGATGCGCCGGGTCGGGTTGAGCGCGGTCATCGGCTCCTGGAAGATCATCGCCGCATCGCGGCCGCGGATCTGCAGCAGCTGTTTTTCCGGGGTGGCGAGCATGTCGCGGCCCAGCAGGCTCAGGCTGCCGGAGGTGATGCGGTAGCTGCGCTCGGGCAGCAGCCGCAGGCTGAGCATGGCGGTCACCGACTTGCCCGAGCCGGATTCGCCGACGACGCCGACGATTTCCCCCGGGTTGACGTGCAGCGACACGCCGTTGAGGGCCTGCACATTGCTGCGGTAGGCGGGGAATTCCAGGCTCAGGTTGTCGATGTTGAGAACGGCGGATGAGCTCATGGTCATTTCCCCTGTTGCCGTGGGTCGAGCAGGTCACGGATGCCGTCACCCAGCAGGTTGAAACCGGTGGCGGTGAACAGGATCGCCAGCCCGGGAAAGGTCGAGTACCACCAGTTGTCGAGGATGAAGTTGCGCCCGGTGGCCACCATCGCCCCCCATTCGGCGGTGGGCTGCTGCGCACCCAGGCCAATGAAGCCCAGGGCCGAGGCCATGAGGATGGCGCTGCCGATGTCCAGGCTCAGTTGCACCAGCAGCGGCGGCATGGCGTTGCGCCCCACGTGCCAGCTGACGATGTGCCAGCGCCCGGCGCCGTAGGTCTGGGCCGCCTTGACGTAGCCCATCTGGCGGATGCTCAGGGCCTGGCCCCGGGCCAGGCGCACATAGAACGGAATGCGTACCAGGGTGATCGCCAGCATGGCGTTGAACAGGCTCGGGCCCAGGGCGGCGGCCAGGGCCATGATCAGCACCAGCGATGGCACCGAGAGCATGATGTCCATCAGGCGCATGATCAGGCTGTCGAAGCGCCCGCCGATGATCCCCGACAGGCAGCCCAACAGGCCCCCGGCCAGGCACGAGGCGAAGGCCACGAACAGGCCCACGCCCACCGACTGGCGGCTGCCGTGGAGCACCCGGCTGAACAGGTCGCGGCCCACTTCGTCGGTGCCGAACCAATGGGCGGCGCTGGGAGCGGCCAGGCGCTGGGCCAGGTTCAGGGCATTGGGATCATGGCTCGACAGCCAGGGAGCGAAGGCCATGCACAGCAGCACCAGCAGGGTCATGCACAGCCCGGCGATGGTCAGCGGGCTTTGCCGCACGCGGTAGCCCAGGTAGGCCAGGCGGGTGCGCCAGCCGCTGGCCTGCGCGGTGGGTTGTGGCAGGGGAATGTTCAAGGGAGCGGACATCTCAACTTACCTCGCCAATGCGCGGATCGATCACCCGGTACAGCAGGTCGATCGCCATGTTCAGCAGCACATAAATGAACGACACCAGGATCGCGAAGCCCATCACCGCCGGGAAATCCAGGGCCTGGATCGACTTCACCACGTAGGCGCCCATGCCCGGCCAGGCGAATACCGTTTCGGTCAGCACCGCGCCGTACAGCAAATCGCCCAGGGTCAGGCCGAGCACCGTCACCGAGGGGATCAGGGCGTTGGGCAGGGCGTGGCGCAGGATCACCGCCCAGCGCGACAGGCCGTAGGCCCGGGCGGTGCGGATGTAGTCCTCGCCGAGTTGGTCGAGCATGGCCGAGCGGATCTGCCGCGCCACCACCCCGAGGTTGACGAAGCCCAGGGTCACTGCCGGCAGGATCAGGTGCTGCAGGGCATTGAGGAACAGCGGGATGTCCCCGGCCAGCAGCGAGTCGATCAGGTAGAAGCCGCTGACCGTGGGCGGCGGCTCCAGGCCTTCGTCCAGGCGCCCGCTGCCGGGCAGCCAGCCGAGGTGGCCGTAGAACAGCACGATCAGCCCCAGCCCCAGCCAGAACGCCGGGGTGGAAATGCCGGTGACCGCCAGGGTGCGGGCGATCTGGTCGATGAAGCGGTTGTGATAGACCGCCGACAGCACCCCCAGCGGCACCCCCACCAGCACCGACAGCAGCAGGGCGGCCAGGGCCAGCTCCAGGGTTGCCGGGAAGAAGCTCTGCAGGTCCTCCAGCACCGGGCGGCTGGTGCGGATCGAGGTGCCCAGGTCGCCGTGCAGCAGGTCGAGCATGTAGCGCCCGTACTGCTGGTACAGCGGCAGGTCCAGGCCCAGCTGGTGGCGGATGTTCTGCACGATGGCATCGCTGGCCCGGTCGCCGGCGATCAGCCGCGCCGGGTCACCGGGAATCAGGTGCGAGATGGTGAAGGTAATCAGCGAAACCCCGACCACGACCAGCAACAGGCCGAGCAGGCGTTTGCGCAACATATTCAGGAAGGCCATGAGGCAACCTCGTTAACGCTTGACGAACGGCAGGGGGCACGACGGCCCCTCGCCGGGGACACGGCAACCCGTCGCCGCCCCGTTTCAGGGGCCGGCGACGGGGAACGCAGGGCCGGTCCTACTTGCTGATTTCAGCGATGTTGAACACCTGTTCCAGCATCGGGTGGAACACGTAGC
Organism: Pseudomonas sp. JV245A; assembly: GCF_032424515.1. Lineage (NCBI taxonomy): Bacteria > Pseudomonadati > Pseudomonadota > Gammaproteobacteria > Pseudomonadales > Pseudomonadaceae > Pseudomonas > Pseudomonas sp. JV245A. Next base: position 5,716 of record NZ_VYKE01000153.1, on the reverse strand, counting down.
CCTTCACCGAATCGCGCATCGGCAGGCTGTAGTTCTTCTGGTACAGGTAGGCGTAGACGTTGTCCTTGAGGACGATCTTCTGCGCCTTCTGGTACAGCTCGATGCGCTTGGCGGTGTCGTTGGTGGCCGCCGCCTCGCGGATCAGGCTGTCCACCTCGGGGTTGCTGTAGAACGAGCGGTTGCCCGGCAAGCCCTGCAGGCTGGAGTCGAACCAGAAGTTCATGAACATGTAGGGGTCGGCGAAGTCCGGGCTCCAGGAGCCGATGGCCACGTCGTAGTCGCCCTTGCCCACCCGTTCACGCATGGTGGCGTTGGCCAGCTTCTCCATCTTCAGGTTGATGCCCAGGGGCGCCAGGCCCGCTTGCAGGGTCAGGCCGATGGACTCCCAGTTGGCGTCCTTGTCCGAGTAGAGGTAGGTCAGGTTGCTGATTTTCTGCGGGACCTTGGCCAGGCTGGCCTTGGCGTCGTCGAGGTTCTGCTGCATCAGCGGCAGGCTCGGGTCGTGGGCCCACATGCCGTCGGGGATCGGCCCGTTCATCAGCTTGGCCTGGCCCTTGAGGATGCCGTCGACGATGCCCTTGTAGTCGATGGCCTGGACCAGTGCCTGGCGCGCTTCGACGTTGTCCAGAGGCGCACGCTTGTTGTTCAGGTACAGGTAGTTGACCCGCAGCGAGGGGAAGGCTTGGATCACGATGCCTGGCTTGCCGGCCAGGGTGCCGAGCTGGTCTTCGGGCATGTCCTCGATGATGTCCAGGTCGCCGCGTTCCAGTTGCAGGCGGCGCACCGAGGCCTCGCTGATGATCTTGATCACCACCTTGTTCAGGCTCGGCTTGGGGCCGGCGTAATAGCTGTTGGGTTCCAGCGTCAGCGCCTGGCCCTTCTGCCAGTTGCTCAGGCGGAAGGCCCCGGAGCCGGCGGTGTGGGTCGAGAGGTAGGCGTTGACGTCCTCGCCCTTGTTGGCCACGTCCGGGTTGATGATGCCGCCGCCGTTGTGGGCCAGGGTGTAGAGGAAGGGCGCGTAGGGTTTCTTCAGGGTGAAGCGCACGGTCAGCGGGTCGACCACGGCCACGCTCATGTCATCCGGGAAGGCGCCGGACGGGCCTTGCTTGAGCTGCATCAGGCGGTCGAAGGAGAACTTCACCGCGGCGGCGTCCACCGGCTTGCCGTCGTCGAACTTGTTGCCCGGCTTGAGCTTGAAATCCCAGGTCAGGTTGTCGGCGGAGGTGCTCCAGCTCTCGGCCAGGTCGCCCTGGACTTCGGTGCTACCCTTGCCGTTCTCGACCTTGTAGGTCACCAGCTTCTGGTAGGCCGGGTAGGTCACGGCCCAGTCGTTGTTGTCGATGGTCACGGCGGGGTCGAGGGTCTGCGGGTCGGCGGCCTTGCCGATCATCAGGGTGTCCTTGGGCGCGGCGGCGCTGGCTGCCTGCCACGCGCCCAGGCTCAGGGCGGCGCACAGCAGGGACAGGGCGACACGGGTGGACAGACGCACATCAGGGTGATTGCGGTTAGGGGTCATGCCGGTTTCCTTGATCATTCGATGTTGGGAAGTTCGTCAGGTTTTTTATAAAAGCTATAACCGGGCAGTTGTTGCTGAAGCAGTGTTGCAGTAGGACCGGCTTGGGGCAGTTAGCTGCCTGTTGTTGTGGCCGGTGGGGAGCGGGAAATCAGTGTTCGAAGGGCTGGTCGTGCTCCTGGATCAGGGGAAAGTCCTCGGCGTTGGGCAGCTCGTAGTGCCACCACTCGGTGGGGATCGCCTCGAAGCCGGCGCTGAGCATGATCCCCAGCAGCATCAGGCGGTTGCGCTGCACCTGGGGCGGCAGGTCGCTGTAGAACTGGTGCGACTTGGGCTCCATGGCGTCGAAGGCGGTGCCCATGTCCAGCGGCTCGCCGGTTTCATCCACCAGGGTCAGGTCCACGGCCACGCCCCGGGTGTGGTGCGAGCCCAGGCGCGGGTCGCGCACGTAGTCCGGGTTGGGCAGGGCCTGCCACAGCAGGTGCTGGGCGTAGGCCGGGCGGTAGGCGTCGTAGATGCGCAGGCCCAGGCCGGCCATGCGTGCCAGCTGGCTGGCCTTGTACAGGCAGGCGGCGGCGTCCTTGTGCAGCAGGCAGCGGGCGTTGCGATAGATCACCTGGCCGGCCAGGTTGTCGGCGCTGGCGTAGATCAGGTCGATCTGAAGCTGATGGCGCTGGGCGTCGATTTCGACAAGGGGGCTGTTGTTCACTCACTCACTCCATCTGGGTTAACGCTTGAAGGTCAGGACTCGAACTGGCCGAAGGCTTCCTGCAACTGTCGGTTCTTGGCCAGGCGCTGGTCCAGGCGCTCGCCATAGCCCTCGGCCACGGCGGACACCATCAGGTTGAACAGGCAGGTCAGGGGCGCGAGGGAATCCCAGAACTGGCCGACATCGGTTTTCAGTTGCAGCAGGTCCAGCGGGTAGTCCCGGGCCCAGGGGCACTGCAGGTCGGTGACCAGGGCCAGGGGCAGGGCGTTGGCATTGGCCACTTCGCAGAAGGTCTGGGTGATGCTGGAGTAGGCGCGAAAGTCGGAGATGATCGCGTAGGGCTTGGCAAAGCCGGAGTTCAGGGTTTCGGCGTAGATGCCTGAAAGCCCGTCCACGTAGTAGACCTTGGGCCGGATGTATTCCAGGTGGCTGTGGAAGGCGTTGAGGATGCCCCGGGTCGACTGGATGCCGATGATGAACACCGCATCGGCCTCGACGATCTGTTGCACGATGGCGGCGAAGGGCTGGCTGCGGGCCAGGCCATAGACATGCTGGATGGCCTCGATCTCGCGATGCATCGAGCGCTCCAGGGCATCGTCCTGATGGGCTTCGCTGCGAAAGGCGCCGAGCCGATCGGTGATCAGCCAGGAGGCCGGGGCATCGCCGCGCAGGCCTTGCTTGACGTCATCCAGGTTGCGATAGCCCAGCGAGCGCAGGAAGCGCCCCACGGAAATTCCCGTGGTGCCGGCTTGCTGGGCGATGCTGTCGGCGGTCTCGAAGGGCAACTGCTGGAGGTTGGCCAGCAGGTAGGTGGCGATGCGCTTGCCGGTGGGGGTCAGGCTTGCAAACTGCTGTTCCAGGGTGACTTGGAAACTGTTCTTGTCCATGACCATCTCGCCGGGCGTTCGCTGGAAATGTTATTTGTGTTTCATTTTTGTATCTCGTGTTAGAAACATAACATCGGCTTTCGCGACAAGACAAGGCTTTTGTCCGGGGTGGTCGTTTTCGGCAGAAAGTGACGTTGCCGGCTATCTCAGCCCGATGGAGGGGAAGCGCTCAGCCAGCACCCGAGGTCGACGATGGCGGCTTCCACACTGCTGCTGCGGCCGCTCCAGCTGCAGGCCAGCATCAGGTTGCGCGGCAGGTTGAAGTCCTCCACCGCAAAGCCCTGGGCGTCGCGCCCGGCGTGATCGTGGGGCACCTGCCGGCGCAGGGTGGCGGGGCCTTCGAAGTAGGCCCACACCGGTTTGCCCAGGGCGACCGCCGCGCCCACTTCGAAGGCGGTGCCGGAATCCGGCTCGAGGCCGCGAAAGTCATTCAGGTTGGCCAGCAATGCATCGCAGCCGCGGATCATCTGCAGGTTCTGCCGGTAGATCCACTGTGCGGTGGCTTCTGGCGTGAGGCGAGGTGGCGCCTGGTTATCCAGGGGAAACAGGCCGTGCAGGCCCTGGGCGCTGCACAGTTGCTTGAGGTATTCGCCATGGGCCGGGGCGTCGGCGCGAAACACATCGAAGCCGGCGAGGTAGATACGGGGGGGCATGGAGAGGGCTCCTGGGTTCAGTCCAGTGGCTTGCTCATGTACACCCGGTGCAGGCCGTGCTCCACGGCGCGGTGGGTTTCCACGTAGCCGTGGCGGCTGTACAGGGCGATGTTCTCGCTCATGGCTGCGTTGGTGTACAGGCGCACGCAACTGTGACCGGCGGCCACGGCCTGTTGTTCGGCAAAGGCCAGCAGTTGCCGGCCATGGCCCCGGCCCTGTGCCTCGGGGTGGACCGCCAGGTTGTCCAGCAGCAGGGCTTGATGGGCGTCCAGCAGGACAACGAAACCGGCGATTGCCTGTTGCTCCTCCAGGACCCAGACCTGCCGGGCCAGCACCAGGCACGAATAGTCTTCGAGCATGGGCGCCGGTTCCCGGCCGATCCGCGCGATATAGGGCGCATAGGCGCGCTTGGCGATGCCTTCGATGGCGGCGAGGTCGGGCAGGGCAGCGGGGCGAATGGTCGGCGGCATGGGCGCGAGTGCTCGGGTAACGGCGGGGTGGGGCAATCATAGGCATAAAAAAACCACCCCGTGGGGTGGTTTCTTCGGCGGGCTTATTCGCCGCGGTAGATGCAGCCGCTGGTGCAGGTTTCGTGGATGCGGATCGCACTCAGCTCCGGCAGCAGGGGCTTGAGCTCATTCCAGATCCATTTGGCCAGGACTTCGCTGGTGGGGTTTTCCAGGCCGGGAATGTCGTTCAGGTAGTTGTGGTCCAGGCGCTCGTACAGCGGCTTGAAGATCGCCTTGATTTCCGAGAAGTCGCGGATCCAGCCGGTGTGTGCGTCGACCTCGCCACTGAGGTGGATCGCCACCTTGAACGAGTGGCCATGGAGGCGGCCGCACTTGTGGCCCTCGGGCACGAAAGGCAGGCGGTGGGCGGATTCGAAGGTAAATTCTTTGAAGATTTCCACAGTGTCGGTCAGCTCTGTCAGATGGCTATCGCCCGGGGGCGAGTTGAGGCAGGCGGCGAGTTTATCAGCTTGCCCCGGCGCTTGCGGAAAAACCCTGACTAAAGGGTCAGTGCGCAGCCTGGGGCAGCCTCACAGGCTTTGCAGGCGTTCGCCCAGGCGATTCTGCGCCGCCAGTTCGAGGAACTCGTCCCCCAGGCGCCGGCTTTCGTCCATGGCGCTGCGCCAGTATTTTTGCCGGCCGGCGTCATCGCCCATGAAGCGCTTGAAGTCGTTGCGGTCCGGCAGCTTGCCGTAGGGCAGGCGCGCCAGGTATTCCTTCGACGGCGCCAGCAGCAAGACGTCCCGCAGGCGCTCCGGGCTGGCCCGGCGCCAGGGCAGGGTCTTGTCGAACCAGCCGGGGATCACCCGGTCGGTGAAGTGCGGGTAGAGCACGATGTCGCTGCCGCTGTAGGGCAGGTCCAGGTGGTAGTCCAGCAGGCCGCCGTCGCGGAAGGTGCCGGCCCCGGCGCCGGGCAGATCGCGCACGCCCTGCATGACCATGGGGATCGAGCCCGAGGCCAGCAGCGCCTGGCGCAGGTTGCCGCGGTCCAGGGGCACGAAGCGCGAAGGGAAGTCTTCCAGGGTGTGCAAGGGCGGGGCCAGGCGCGGGTCGTGCAGTACCAGGCGCTCGAAGTGCCGGGCCAGGCGCGCGCGGCCCCGCAGATTGTCGGCGATCACCGAGGACAGCCCCAGGCCGAGGCGCCCGCGATGGTCGTCGGCGAGCAGGCCGTGGCTTTTGACCACCATGATGTTCAGCCGGTAGTGAGGGTTGTCGAGGATCGAAGCGTCGCGGCCCTCCAGCAGGTCCTCGAGCATGCGCCGGGAGCTCTGGCTGATCTGCGCCATGGTCACGCCCTTGGCAAAGCTCTGGGCGTTGTACAACTGGCCGAGGCGGCGGATGCCTTCGGCGGCGTCCGGCAGGCAGGCGCTGGCGAAGCGCCAGGAACCCACCGAGGCGCCGATCAGCGAGCGTTCCCGGGGCGCCGATGGTAGCCATTCACCGAA
>NZ_VYKE01000152.1:0-12228 GCF_032424515.1 Pseudomonas sp. JV245A | reverse complement strand
CGGCAGCGGCTACAGAGGCGCTGCCTTCTTGAGCTTGGCGGTTTTTCACGCCGGGCGATCAGCCCCCGCGCTTGACGGCCTGCAAGGTGTAGCTCAGTGGCAGGCGCCATGGCGCTTCCTTGAGTCGCCATTCGCCGCGTTCATCCACCACCATCTGCCCGGGCAGGGCTTCCCAGGGGATGCTCTGGTGCTCCACCAGTCCCGTGATGTCCAGGCCCTGGGCCAGCAAGGCGCTGATGATCTCTCCCAGGCCGTGGTTCCATTCGTGGGTCATGGTGGCCTTGAGGGGGCTGTCGGTTTCCACGTAGGTGTTTTCGTCGTCCCAGACCAGAGGCTCGCGGGTTTCGAAGTAGGGCAGTTCCACCCGCAATGAGTCGTGGTGATCTTCGTTGATGGCCCAGAGCATCGGGTGGCCTTCGCGGATGAACAGCCGGCCCCCGGGCTTGAGCAGGGCGCCGACGGTCTGCGCCCAGCGCTCGATGCTCGGCAGCCAGCACAGGGCGCCGATGCCGGTGTAGACCAGATCGAAGTTGCCTTGGGGCAGTACCTCGGCGGCCAGGAACACGTCGGACTCGTGGTAGTCGATAGGCGTATTGCAGCGTCGGGCCAGGGTCCGGGCTTCCGCCAGGGACGCCGGGGAAAAATCCACGCCGCTCATCTGCGCGCCGAGGCGGGCCAGGGACAGGGTGTCGGTGCCGATATGGCATTGCAGATGCACCCCGCGCAGGCCTCGGATATCCCCCAGCAAGGGCCGGTCGAACTGCACCACGTCGGACAGATAGCCGGCTTCGTCGACAAAACGCTGCACCGCGTAGTCCGCCGAGGCGGCATGCAGGGGCGCGCGTTCGTCCCAGTTGGTCTTGTTGAGGTTTACGTAGTCGCTCATGGCGCGGGCTTCTTCTCTGGGCTTTTGGCGAAGCGCAGACTAGCACCGGAAAATGCGCGCGATCTTGAGGGAATATGTAAGCGGCCCCGGCCCCTGACCCCGACTGTAGCCGCTGCTGAGCCATGGCGAAGCTGCGCCAAGGTCCGAAGGACCTTCAGCGATCTCAAGAGCAGCGTCTCCTGCACAGCCGTTCGCAGCCTGCGGCAGCGGCTACAGGCTCAGGGCCTGGGTGACTTTCTGCAGGTTGCCTTCCAGTTCGGCGAGCGGGTCAGCGCTGTCGGTTTCCAGCACCAGTAGCTGGCTGCCGCCGGCGCTGATGGCGGCTTTCAGTGCATCGGATGGCTGGCGGTGGTGCAGGACCAGGGCCACATCGTTGTCCTTGAGCCGGGCTTGCAGCTTTTTCAGGGCCTCGGGGGTCCATTCGTTGTCGGCCCGGGCGTCCACTTCCAGCAGTTCCAGGTTCAGGCCACTGACCAGGTACCCGAAGTGCTCGGAGAGGCTCAGCACGCTGAGGTTGTCGGCCTCGGCCAGGCGCGCTTCGCTGTCGGCGCTGAGTTTCAGCAGGCGCTGTTTGAGGCCTGCCAGGTTGCTTTCGATCTGCGGTTTGGCTTCGGGCGCCAGCCGCGCGAGGTCCGCCGCCAGCACGTCGGCCATGCGCCCCAGGTTGTTGCTGGACAGCCAGGGCTGGGCGTTGAGCCCGTCGCTCTTGCCCGGTTGCAGGGCCACGCCGGGCAGGGCGCCGTCCACCGGGCGTGCAGCGTCGATCTCGACGATGCGGATGTTGCTGCGCCGGGCGTTGGGGTACAGCGGGTCGTCCGGCCAGATCGAGCGCAGGCCGATCACTGCGTCGGCATTGAGTGCCAGCTTGGCCAGGGCCGGAGCGCCACGCCCGGTGAAATAGGCCGTCTGCCGCGAGCCCGGCAGGTTGGCCGGGGCGGCCCGTTCCAGCTTGATGTCGGTACCCTGCAGCAGGATCTGCCCCAGGCCGAAAGTCACCGGCAGGGAAGCCAGCACCGTCGGTGATTTGCTTGAGGTGGCGCTGTGCAGCGCGGTGTTGCCCATGCCGTGGTTGGCGACCACGCGCATCGGTTCGAAGTGGTCGCGCTCGGCCAGGGCCGGAGTACTGATCAGGCCGCCGAGGGCCAGGGCCAGGGTCAGGCGACGCAGTGACAGGTGAGGCAATGAACTGTGCATTTATCCGATATTCCCTTTCAGGCTGGGGACAGTGCCGCGAGCGATGGCGGCCAGGGCGAAGGCGACACCGGCCACCAGGATGATCGCGGCGCCGGAGGGCACCGGCAGGTCGAAGACGATGGGTAGCAGGATGCCGCACAGGGTGCTGACGGTGGCGATGCTCACCGAGATCCAGAAGAAGCCCTTGAGCGACTGGCTCAGCAGGCGTGCCGCGGCGGCCGGAATCACCAGCAGGGCGCCTACCAGGATGGCGCCGATGACTTTGACCGCGGCCACGGTGATCAGGGTCACCAGGATCACGAACAGGTAGTCCAGGGTCTTCACCGCTACGCCGCGTACCGCCGCCAGCTGCGGGTTGAAGCTGGCCAGCATGATGCGGTTGTACAACGGCAGGCTCAGGCCCAGCACCAGGGCGCCGACGATCAGCAGCACCAAGAGGTCGCTGCCGTTGACCGTGAGCACCGAGCCGAACAGCACGTTTTCCAGGATGTGCACGTTGATCTTGCCGGCGAGGATCAGCAGCAGGCTGGCGCCCAGGGCCAGGGACACCGAAAGGAACACGCCGATCAGGGTGTCCGGGGCCAGGCCGGTGCGGTTGCGCAGGTAGTTGAGCAGGATGCCGAACAGCAGGCAGTAGCCGAACAGGCTGCCGTAGGGGCCGGTGTAGGGTTCGCCCAGGAGGATGCCGATGGCCACCCCGGTCAGCGCCGCGTGGCCCACGGCTTCGGAGAAGAAGGCGAAGCGTTTGACCACCACCAGGGTACCCAGGCCGCCCAGCACCGGGCCGATCAGCAGCCCGGCCAGCAGGGCGTTGACCACGAACCCGTAGGCCAGGGCTTCGGGCAGGTAGCCGGCCGAAGCCCAGCCCTGGACCATCAGGCGAAAAGCTTCATAGGTCATCAGGCGGCGCTCCCGGCGGCTCGTGGATGGGTGGAGAACAGGCTGAGCAGGCGCTCCGGGGTCAGGGTCTGTTGCGCCGGGCCGTCGAACAGCACCCGACGGTTGAGGCCGGTGACCCGGTCCGCCAGACGGCCCACCGCTTCCAGGTCGTGCTCGATCCACAGCAGGGTGATGCCGCTCTGGCGCCAATCGTGGAGCAGGCGTTCGAAGACCTGGATACCGGCTTCGTCCAGGGCCGACATCGGTTCGTCCAATACCAGCAGTTGCGGGGCCGGGATCAGGCCCTGGGCCAGCAGTACCCGCTGGCGTTCACCGCCGGACAGGGCGCCCATGCGCCGCTTGCGCTTGTCCTGCATGCCGACTCGTTCCAGGGCCTCGCCAATGGCCTGGGCGTAGTGCCGGCTGAGGCCGAGAAAGGCCGGGCGGCGCTGGCACATGGCGGCCATGAAGTCGTCCACGGTCATGGGCAGGCCGCGGTCGAACTCCAGGGCCTGGGGCACGTAGCCGATGGTGCCGGGGGCATCCGGCCACTGCAGGCGCAACTGGCCCTGGTGCGGCATCTGCCCCAGCAGGGTCTTGATCAGCGAACTCTTGCCGCCGCCGTTGGGGCCCACCAGGGCGTGCACGCTGCCGGGCTGCACCTGGAAGGCGACGCGATCGAGGATGGTGGTGCGGCCCAGGGTCAGGCTGACCTGGTCGAACTCGATGGCCGGGCCCCGCAGCAGGGTCTCGATGGCGGTCATGCCCCGGCCTCCTGGATGGCCCGGACCACGGTGTCGAGGTTGCCCTTCATTTCCTTCTCGTACTTGTCGGCGCTGTAGTCGCCGTAGGAAATGTGTGACAGCGGGTAGAGCTTGACCCCGGATTCACGCTGGATGGTGTCGACGTAGGTGGAGGGGAAGTCCATCTCCGAGAAGATCACCTTGACGTCCAGCTCGCGCAGTTGGTCGATGGTCTTCTTCAACTGGCTGGGGCTGGGTTCGATGCCGTGGGCCGGCTCCACCACCGCGGTGACTTGCAGGCCGAACTCGCGCAGCAGGTAGTCGTAGGCAGCATGCACCGTGGCCACCCGCAGGTCGGCATTGGGCGCCTGGGTCAGCTTGGCCAGGGCGTCGGCGCGCATCTGCCGCAGGCGCTTGCCGTAGGCGCGGGCGTTCTGGGTGTAGGTCTTGGCGTTGGCCGGGTCCATCTTGCCCAGCTCCCGGGCGATGTTGTTGACCTGGGCGATGGAGGCGCTGATGGAGAGGAAGGTGTGCGGGTTGACCACTTTGCCGGCGCCTCGCGCGGCCACCCCGGTGGCGGCCAGCAGCGGCACGTTTTCGTTGGCTTCGATCACCGGGATGTCCGGGCGCTCGCTGGCGGCGATCATGCGGTCGGCGAAGTCATCGTGGCCCACGCCGTTGAGCACTATCACGTCCAGGGTGCCGATGCGCTTGATGTCCTCGGCCCGGGGTTCGTAGGCGTGGGGGTTGAAGCCGGCGGGAATCAGCGGCACCACCTCGGCCTTGTCACCGACGATATTGGCCACGTAGCTGTAGTAGGGGTGCAGGGTGATGCCGATGCGCAGGCGCTTGGCCGGGTCGGCGCTGGCCAGGGGGCTGAGCATCAGGGCCAGCAGACTGACCAGCAGCACCTGTAGAAATGGGCGGCGTTGAGATGAAATAGGCATGGGCAAGCGGTCTTCTCTCGGGTGAATGCGAATGATCAGTGGCGATGCTGGCGGGTCACTCCGGCATCGAATTGCGCCACCACCTGTTGCCAACCGGCGGCGGCCAGTGGTTCGTCGCCCAGGTCAGCGGGCAGGGCGGCGGAAGGGGCGCGGTTGAGCCAGATATCCACCTGGGTGTCATCTTCGGCGTCGATGCGCATCAGAAAGGAGCCGGCCACTTGCGGGTTCTGGCTCAGGCCCAGGTAGGCCTGGTTCTGCACTGTCCAGATATGGCCACCGCGGCTCACCGAGCTGGCGTCCTGGGCGAAGGGTGCGAAGCCTTCGCCGGCCAGTTCCTCGGGGGTCGGCAGGTCCTGGCTTTCGGCGCGCAGCAGGTGGATTTCGTCGAGGGTCACCCGCAGGTCGGCATAGATGCCCTGCTCGCCGGCGCTGAGGTCGCGGCGCGCGTCCAGCTGGTGGCTGGCGACACTGCCGGTCGCGGTTTCTTCGCCGCGCCACAGCACCACGGTGGCAGCCACACTCAGAATCAGTGCACACAGCAACAGCACATAGAGGGTTTCATGGCCGGCGCCGGCGGGGCGCACGACCTGGGTGGTGGCAGGAGTCATGGGGCCTCGATATCCGCTTGGTCGATCTCGACCACGTGGCCGGGGCCCGCATCGAAGAGTACGTAGAACTCGCTGGAAGGTTTCTTGAAGGTCAGGGTCGAGTCGGCCCCCAGCTTGCCCGGCACCAGGATGGTTTCGTCGTAGCCGATCACGTCCAGGGTCACCCCCGGGGCGCCGCTGCCATCGGAAAAACCACCGGTGCAGCGGATCTGCTCGGCGTCTATGGCCTTGCACTCGCACATCGGGTTGTGGGCCAGGGCGCTGTGGCTGAAGGCGCCGCCCAGCAACAACAGGGCCAGGGCGCCAAGGCGCCGTGGGAATACTGCGCAACTCATCGTTTGCCTCCTTGTTTTTCGAGCCAGGCCACGGTGGCGGGGGACGCCTGGCTCAGGGGAATGGATGCCTGGTGCATGCTGCCGTCCCAGCCTTCCATGGTGATCCACAGCTCGGAATCGGCCTTGGTCTTTTCCGGGATGGGCAGGCTGGCGCCCATGCGGTACGGGCTGCCGAAGAAAATCACCCCGGCGGCCCGCAGGCTGCGGGGCTTGCCGATGCGCAGGTAGGTGGCCTTGACCGGCTCGATGCAGGCCTGGCACAGGGCGGCGTTGAAGCTTTTCAGGTAACCGGCGGGGCCATCGCTGCGTGGCGCTTCGTTGCGCATTTCCGCCAGGCGCAGGCTCCAGGGGCCGACCTGGATCTCGCCGATCTCCCGTTCACCCAGGCCGCTTTCGCCGCGAAACAGGGCAACGTCGGCGAAGTATTTGGGCATGAAGCCCAGGGGAATCAGCAACAGCAGGATGTTCAGGTGAAAGCGCCACTTGTGCCAGAGCCGGCTCAGGTTCGAAGGCGCGGCGGCGGTGCTAGTCTGGCTCACAGGGTGCTCTCCGAGGTTTCGGCGCTCATGGCCGGGGCGGGTGCCTGGGCGGGTTTGCTGGCGGGGCGCGCACGGGCGGCCTTTTCTTCGCGCTTGAGGGCGTTGGCGGTGGCCAGGGCGGTGCGCTTGGTCCAGATCAGCAGGCCGCTGAGGACCATCATGCTCAGCACCAGGCCGAAGAAGAACCAGATCAGCTTGATCCAGAGGCCGCCGAAATCACCGGTGTGCAACGGGCGCATGGATTCGGTGACGAACTCCAGGGTGTTGCGGTCCGCCAGCAGGTGCGAGGTGTCCAGGGAGCCGGTATAGGGGTTGATGTTGGCCGTCTGGTACATCAGCGGATACCAGCCGCGGCCGCCGACATACAGGTGGCTGTAGGCGTTGCTCGGCAGGCTGACGAAGCTGATGTCGAAGCCGGGGATTTTCTGTGTGGCAATGCCGATGGCCTGGTCCAGGCCGATCATCGGCGCCGGGCTGCCATCGCCCGTGGTCGGCACTTGTTCGCGGGCGATCACCGGGACCACGGGTTCGCTGGAGATACTGATGTGGTTGTCCGAAAGAATCGCTTCGATCATGAACCAGGTGCCGGTGATGGAGATCACCGCGATGAACCAGATTGACCAGATGCCGCTCAGGCGATGGAAATCACCCCAGAAGATCCGTGCGCCATGGCGCAGGCGCAGGGTTGGCTTGAGAAAGCCTTTCCAGAACTTCTTGTAGACCACCAGCCCGGTGATCAGCGACACCAGCATGGGCAGGCCCAGCAAGGACACCAGGTACCAGCCCCAGCTGTAGCCGTTGGTGAAGGGCACCAGCCACCAGCCGTGCAGGGCGCGGGTGAAGCCCTGGAAATCGAACTGCGGGCTGGTGCCCTGGATCACCCCGGTGTAGGGGTTGACATAGAGCGTCGGCGAGCGGCCGTCCGGGTAGCTGACACTGACACTCAGGGCGAAGTGGCTTTCATCCGGGGTGACGATGGTGTCCACCCGGGTCTGGGGTTCGGCGCGCTTGATGGCCTGGACGATCTGGTCGTAATTCAGCGGTTGTGCGTCATCGCTGGGCTTGCTGGCGCGCACGTCGGGGTTGGCCAGCCACACGATCTCCTGGCTGACCACCGCCAGGGTGCCGGTGACGCAGACAATCAGCACAAAGAACCAGATGGGCAGGGCCAGCCAGCTGTGCACCAGAAACCAGATTTTTGAACGGGACTTCTTCGACATTGAATGGGCGTCTTGATTCGAGGAATGGAGCGGCACTGGAACCCGGGACCGGGCCCGGGACAAAAAGCGCCGGGCATAGCCTGGGCCAACGCGGCCTGCTGCATCTAATTAAGACGAATGAGAATCGTAAATCCCGAAAGGCGATATGAAAGTAAATGTTACGAAGCTGCGAAACCCTCGTGAAAGCCGCTGCTTGACTGGTTTGGTCAATGCCCATGGCCCCGTAGGAGCGGGCTTGCCCGCGAACGGGTCCGCGAGACGCCTTCGCCGGCAAGCCGGCTCCTACAGGGGCAGGCTCAGCCGGCCTGTTGCTGGAACATTTCCCGGGCCCGTCGGCCGATTTCCTCGGCGCTCAATTCCTCCTTGCGGCTGGCGAGGAACCACACATGCCCGAAAGGGTCGCGCAGGCTGCCGCTGCGATCGCCGTAGAACTGGTCCTTGACCGCCGACACTTCGGTGCCGCCCGCGGCGATCGCCTGGGCAAAGCGGCTGTCGACATCTTCCACATACAGGTGCAGCCCGACCGACGTCTTGTGGGCTTCCGGGCTGCCCATCGGGGTTTGTTCGCAAGGGCTGCCGAGCATGATGGCCGAACCACCGATGCGCAGTTCGGCATGGCCGACCCTGCCGTCGGGCATGTCCAGGCGCATGATCTGCACCGCGTCGAAGGCCTTCTTGTAGAACTCGATGGCCTCGGCGGCGCGCTGGATGCCCAGGTAGGGGGTGACGCCGCTGAAACCTTCGGGAATGGGATTGACGCTCATCAGGGTTTCTCCTTGATCTTGTTGTTGGGGGCGACGCTGACGCCGCGTGGAGCAGGCTTCACTCTATACCCGGGCCCTTGCCTGCCCGGCACGGGCCGACGAGGTGTCGTCCAGGCAACACTGGCCTACTGTTGGCCCACCAACAGCGTTCCAGCAATCTGCCCGGCAGAGGGCCTGATGCCGGGGCGAAATAACCACCCAAGTCCTTGAATTCATGGGGGCAGGCTTTAGGCACAGAAGCTGCAATGAGCGGCAGTCACCTTCATTCGCCCGAGAGCGCCGTATGCCCGCATTGCCTGAATCTGCCGTTTATCCCCTGCACACTCCCGCTGCCCATGTGATCCGCGATGGCGCCGAAGCCCTGGCCGTGGCCCGGCAAGTGGCCGCGATCCTGCTGGAGCAGGACGCCGAGCGCGACCGTACCCGGGAAGTACCGGTGCAGGTGGTCGACCTGTACTCCAACAGTGGCTTGTGGGGCATCAGCGTGCCTCGCGAATTCGGCGGCGCCCAGGTGTCCTATGCGGTGCTGGCCGAGGTCATCGCGATCATTTCCGCTGCCGACCCGTCCCTGGGGCAGATCCCGCAGAACCACTACTGCCTGCTGGAAGACATCCGCCTGCAGGGCACGCCGGAGCAACAGGCGCACTTTTTCGCCCTGGCCCTGCAAGGCCATCGCTTTGCCAATGCGTTGTCGGAAACCGGCGGCAAGAACGTCCAGGACATCCAGGCCACTATCCGCCGCTCGGGTGACGGTTATGTGATCAATGGCCGCAAGGGCTACTGCACCGGTTCGCTGTATGCCCATTGGCTGGCAGTGCTGGCCCTGGACGAGCAGGGCAGGGGCCAGCTGGCCTTCGTGCCCCGGGGCAGCGAGGGGCTGGCGGTGATCGACGACTGGGACAGCATCGGCCAGCGCACCACCTCCAGTGGCACCGTACTGGCCCAGGACCTCAAGGTGCCGGCCTTCAACCTGTTTCCCACCTACCGTTCCTACGAAAGCCCGACCCTGGCCGGGCCCTTCGCCCAGCTGACCACGGCCGCCATCGACGCCGGGATTGCCCGGGCGGCGCTGCGCGACACCATCGCCTTCGTGCGTGAGCATGCCCGGCCGTGGATCGATGCCGGGGTGGAGAAGGCCAGTGAAGACCCGCTGACCATCAACCAGGTGGGGGCCCTGGACATTCGCCTGGAAGCCGCCGAGGCCCTGCTGGAACGGGCTGGCCTGGCCCTGGACGCGGCCCGCCCGGCACCCGATGAAGACAATGTGGCCCGGGCCTCCCTGGCGGTGGCCAAGGCCAAGGTGCTGACCACCGAAATCGCCATCGAGGCCAGCAATAAACTGTTCGAACTGGGGGGCACCCGTTCCACCCTCAAGCGCCACAACTTCGACCGCCACTGGCGCAACGCCCGGGTGCATACCCTGCACGACCCGGTGCGCTGGAAATACCACGTGGTGGGCAACTGGCTGCTCAACGACATCAAGCCACCGCGCCATGACTGGTCCTGAACCATGGCCGAACTGTTCAAGAACATTTACTGGGCCGATATCGCCCAGGCCTGCGTCGATACCCTGAGCATGCTCGGCGCGGCCCTGGGTTTTACCGTGCTGCTGGGGCTGCCCCTGGGCGTGCTGCTGTTTCTCACCGGCAAGCGCCAGTTGCATGAAGCGGTGGGCCTGTATCGGGTGCTGTCGGTGCTGGTCAACATGCTGCGCTCCTTGCCCTTCATCATCTTGCTGATCGTGCTGATTCCCCTGACCACCTTGCTGGTGGGCACCTCGCTTGGCGTGCCGGGCACCATCCCGCCGCTGGTGGTGGGCTGCACGCCGTTCTTTGCCCGGCTGGTGGAAACCGCCCTGCGGGAAGTGGACCGCGGGGTGGTGGAAGCGACCCAGGCCATGGGCGGCAGCACCTGGCAGATCATTCGCCACACCTTGCTGCCCGAAGCCCGGGGCGGCCTGCTGGCGGCGGTCACGGTGACCGCCATCGTGCTGGTGGACTACACCGCCATGGCCGGGGTGATCGGTGGCGGCGGCCTGGGCGACCTGGCGATCCGCTACGGCTACCAGCGTTTCCAGACCGATGTGATGGTGGTCACCGTGGTCCTGCTGCTGGTGCTGGTGCAGGCCCTGCAGATGACCGGCGACCGCCTGGTGGCGCATTACAGCCGCCGTTGAAGCGATTTCTTCGAACCCAACCCGAAACACGGCCCCACGTGCGCCCCACGACGGCTGCCTGCCTCTGCCTTAGGAGCAACCCATGAAGAAGACCCTGGCCGTATTGGCCGCCGTACTGTCCCTGAGCGTCAACGCCAACGAAAAGCTGCTGGTGGGCGCGACCCCGGTGCCCCACGCCGAGATCCTCGAATTCGTCAAACCGCAACTGGCCAAGGAAGGCGTGGACCTGCAGATCAAGGTGTTCACCGACTTCATCCAGCCCAACCAGCAGCTGGCGCTGAAGAACCTCGACGCCAACTACTACCAGTACCGGCCGTTCCTCGATGACTTCAACAAGACCTGGCACACCGACCTGGTGCCCGTGGTGGGGGTGCACATCGAACCGTTCGGCGCCTACTCCACCAGGATCAAGAGCATCGCCGAGCTCAAGGACGGGGCCAGTGTGTCGATTCCCAACGACCCGGTGAACACCGGCCGGGCCCTGGTGCTGCTGGATGAAGCGGGGCTGATCAAGCTCAAGGACCCGAGCAACACCCTGGCCACCCAGCGCGACATTGTCGAGAACCCCAAGCACCTGAAGATCCGTGAACTGGAAGGCGCCTTGCTGGCCCGCTCGGTAAGCCAGGTGGACTTGGCGTTTGTCTTCGCCAACTACGCCCTAGAAGCCGGGATCGATACCAACAGCGCCTTGATCGTGGAGAAGGGCAAGGACCTGTACATCGAATTTCTGGTGGCGCGCCCGGACAACATCAACGACCCGCGGATCCAGAAACTGGCCAAGGCGCTGAACTCCGATGCCGTGCGCCAGTTCATCCTGACCCGCTACAAAGGCCAGATCGCCCCCGGCTTCTGAGCATCTGCCCCCTTGTAGGAGCTGGCTTGCCAGCGAACGGGCCCGCGAGATCGCCTTCGCCGGCAAGCAGGCTCCCACAGGGCGAGGCGGGTCAGGTGCGCTGTTGCGCCTGCTCCCGGTATTGCTGCTGGGTGTCGTCCAGCAGCACCTCCCTGAGCGGCACCGCCCCTACGGCCAGGGCTTTCTCGATGCTCAGGTCGTCGCCACGGGCCGCCAGCAGGGCTTGCAGCCGCTGGAACTCGCCGCACCAGATGGTCTCGATGTCTTTGTCGCGCTGGGTATCGCGCTGGGCGCTGAGGGCTACCGCGCGTACCTGCAACCGGCCGTTGTCGGCATTGCCGCCCACCTCCACGCCATACCCCGGAGTGGCGCCCTTGCGCAGCACCACCCTGCCGTCCTGGGCCCAAGCGGTGGCCATGCCCTCGCGAACTTCGTAGCCCAGGCTGGCCAGCCCTTCGAGTACCGCCTGGCGGCGGGCCAGGGCGGCGCGTTGTTGCAGCTCGGCTTCGATCAGCGCACTGAAACGGGCAATCAGCCCGTCCACTGGCGCCATATGGGCCAGGCTGCATTGGCCGGCCTGGGCCAGCTCGTTCTCGGCGGTTGCGGGGCACAAGGTCGCCACTTCGCTGGCCAGTTCCTCAAGGCGCGCCAGGCGCGCGCGGCGCTCCTGGCTGTCGCGGGTGGCCTGGGCCAGCTCCAGCACCAGGCTGTCCAGCAGCAGGTTGCGCTGCTGCACGCGGGTTTCTGCATCTATCTGGCGCAACTTGGCCAGGTAGGGTTCGGCGCTGGCCTGATCATCGAGGGTCAGCAACTGGGCAATGTGCTGCTCGATGCGTTCCAGTCTGGGTTCCGCTTGCTCATGGGCGGCGCGCCACTGCGCCAGGGTCTGGGTTGGGGTTTCGCCTTGCAGGCGCCGGGCCAGTTGCTGCTGGGCCTCGCTCAGGCCCTGTTCTTCGACTGCCGCCCCCAGGCTGGCGAAACCCTGGGCCAGGATCGACTCCACAGCCGGCACCGGCTGCCCATCGGCAATCGCCCGCAACGGCTCCAGCAATTGGGCTGCGAGCGGCTTGCCTTGCAGGGCGCC
>NZ_VYKE01000151.1:0-12259 GCF_032424515.1 Pseudomonas sp. JV245A | reverse complement strand
CGACATGCTGTCGAGCATGATTGCGCCGATCTTCGGTTCCTTCACCCAGAGTGCCTTCGCCCAGAACGTCGGGCTGGTGGCGGTCACCGGCATCAAGAGCCGCTTCGTGGTGGCCACCGGCGGGCTGTTCCTGGTGATCCTCGGCCTGCTGCCGTTCATGGGGCGGGTGATTGCCGCGGTGCCGACTTCGGTGCTGGGCGGCGCCGGTATCGTGCTGTTCGGCACCGTGGCGGCCAGTGGCATCCGGACCCTGTCCCGGGTCGACTACCGCAACAACATGAACCTGATCATCGTTGCCACCTCCATCGGCTTCGGCATGATCCCGATTGCCGCGCCGAGCTTCTATGATCATTTCCCCAGCTGGTTCGCCACCATCTTCCACTCGGGCATCAGCTCCTCGGCGATCATGGCGATCCTCTTGAACCTGGCGTTCAACCACTTCACCGCGGGCAACTCCGACCAGCAGTCGGTGTTCGTCGCCGGCACCGAGCGCAGCCTGCGCTTCCAGGACGTTGCCGTACTGCGTGAGGGTGACTACTTCAGCGGCGGCAAGCTGCACGATGCCGAGGGCAATGAAGTGCCTCTGGTAGGAGAGGAGCCGGGCCACTCACCGAGCCAGGCCGGCGATGGTTCGCAGCCGAGCCATGCGCGTGGCAGTGTCGAGGCCACTCACTGAAGTCGAGTACCGCGGCCATGAAAAAAACCGGCGCCCTCAGGGCGCCGTTTTTTTTGCAGTCGGTTATTCCAGGTTGTCCAGCGGCTTCAGGGCCTGCAGGGCGTCGGGGTTGTCCTGGTACTGCTGGCGCAAGCTGGCGAGCTGCTGATCATGGCCTGTGCAGACCTCATTCACGGCTTTCTCCAGGAAGACCCGGCGTTCCTCGTCGTAGGCTTCCTCGCCGGCAAAGTGCTCGCAGGCTTCGTGGCGCTGGATGAATGCGGCCACCTCATCGGGAAGCTCGGCGCCGCTTGCGCCATAGTGCTTGCCCAGCAACAGGCGTTTTTCCTCGACCCAGCCGGTGTAGTCCTCGCCGTCCTTGGCGATGTACATGACCTGGGCCCAGCCGTCTCCACTGGAGGCGTACACCGTCAGGCCATCACCGGGAATCACGTAGAGCTTCTTGTTCAGGCAGGTGGCATTCGGCCCGCTGTGAAAGTGCAGCCGCCCCTGGCCTATCACCTTGGCTTCGAGGGGCGGGCGATATTCGCCGGCTTCCAGGGAGACGTTGTCGCTGAGGGTGGCGCAGTCCACCGGGGCTTCGGCCAGGGCTGGCAGGGGCAACAGGGAAAGCAGGCCGTACAGGGGCAGGAGGCGCAGGAGTCGGTCCATCGCGAGGGGATCCATGAGGTGGGAGTGCGGATCGCGCGATGGTAATGACAAAGATGCGGCCTGTGAATGATCACGGGCCGCATCCGCGGTATTTCAGTCGGCAGCCTTGCTGAGTTGCCCCTGGCGTACCAGGGACAGGGCGAAGACCACCACCACTGCGGCGGCCGCCGCCAGGGTCAGGGGCAGCCCATAGCTGCCGCCGCTCATGGCCGCGCCGCTGAGCAAGGGGCCCAGCAGGCTGCCGATGCCCCAGAGCAGCCCGGCGCTGGCGTTGGCAGTCACCAGGTCGGCGCCGCTGAAGGACTGGCCGATCAGCACGATAGCCAGGGTATAGATGCCGCCGGCCACGGCGCCGAGGATGACCAGGCTCGGCCAGAGCAGGGTGGACGTTTGCATCAGCAGTGGCAGGGCAAGGCCGATCAGCAGGGCAATGATGCCGCAGCCCAGGTAGATCCCGGGGCGCCCGAGCTTGTCCGAAAGCCAGCCGAGGGGGAACTGGAACGCGGTGTCGCCCAACAGAATGATGGTCACCATCAAGGCCGCGAGCTTGATGCTGTAGCCATGGGTGGCGGCGTACACCGGAAACAGCGACAGCACCACGCTGTCGAAAAACGCGAAGAACAGGATGCCCACGCACAGCGCCGGCGCGATGCGGATAAAGCCCAGTACCGAAAAGGTGCGACTTTCGGCATGCAGCGGCTGCTGGTCTTCCAGGGGCAGGATCAGCCAGACCACTGCGATCGCCACCGCATATCCAACGCTGACGATGCCCAGCACGGCGGGCCCCTCGGTGCCCAATAGCGATACCAGGCCCGGGCCCAGGAGCTGGAAGAAGGTGAAGCAGGTGGTGTAGACCGCTACCAGGCGTCCGCGGGTGGCGTCTTCGGCCATTTCATTGACCCAGGTTTCCCCGAGAATGATGATCAGCCCCGCCCCCAGGCCCATGGCGACCCGCGCCAGGCCCAAGCTGTAGAGGCTGGCCCCGGGCAGTTCCAGGGCGGCCACGCTCAAGGCGCACAGGCTGAAACACAGCAGGTAGATCTGGCGCCGGGTCAGGCGTTGGCTCAGGGCATTGACCAGGAAGGCCGAGAGCATCATGCCTGCGGCGGGCAGCGCCGACATGATGCCGATCTGGTTGTTCGAGGCCCCGGCCTGATACAGGCGCAGGGCAAGGATCGGCACCGTGGAGCCGATGCTCAGGCCGACAATGGAGATGCCCAGGATCAGGGCGGCTAACAAGGCTTTGTTCATGATCAAGACCTGCGCCTGAAGCGTCAGGCGCCAAAAAAGACAGTTATTGCGGGCGCTGCAGGACATCGCAGGCCGACGTGCGGGCGATTGCCGGGCAGATGCCCTGGTGGAAGCAGAGGGGCTAGCGGGGTGGCGCCGGGTTCAATCGCGATCAGCGTGGGCCCGGGTGCGGGGAGAAGGTGAAGGCAAACAATACGCTACGGCGTCGACGGTTGATCGCACAGTCAAGTTGGGCAACAGCCAGGGTTGCCGAAGGGCTCATCAAGGGGGAAGGGCACGGTGACTGTGCGGGCAGGAACATCACGGGGTCTGACTGCTTGGATAAAGAGGCGCACAGCCTACGTCAGGCCTTTGCGGCAATGCAACCGGGTTGGCGAAGGAGGATTTCAGGCGTGCATGAAACGTCTATCCGCATGTCGGGATGACAGGCGGATCAATCATTTGCAAGGGGGATACTGCTTGAGCTGATTTGCCGCAGGAGCAGGGCGCTCTCATGAGGATCAAGGCAAATCAGTGTAGGAAGATGGCTCCACGACCTGGACTCGAACCAGGGACCCAGTGATTAACAGTCACTTGCTCTACCAACTGAGCTATCGCGGAATGCGCCGTATCTTACTGATTCAGAAAGGGAAGTCAACAAGTCGAGAAATATTTTTTCAGGGCGACGAGGATCTGAATGAAAGGCTGGCAGGACTTTGCGGGATTTATCGGTCTGCACGTCTCTGGCGGATCCGATAGGGGCTACCATGGCGCCCCGGAAGTGGTTTCACGCGCTGCCGGCCTTCAGCCGCATAGGTACGCCTTTATGATCTGCTTCGATTTATCCCAGCATCCTTCTATCTGTTTCGCGCTGTGCTGCGAGGTGCTGTCATGAGCATCGAGCAGATCAGCCTGCCCAAAGGGGTCGGCCCCCAGGCCGGCAAGTTGCTGGACGCCATTACCCAGGCCGGATCGGCGATGGATTTGAACCGTGCCGGCGGCAAGGCCGAAGGTTTTGTCCTGGGGCTGGAGAGTGCCAAGGCCATCAAGAGCCAGGTGGCCGAGGCGCTGTACGTGGCGTTCGACGATGCCGCCAGCCAGCGCCTGGCTCAATTGCAGGGGTAGGGCGGTTCAGCCGCCGAAGGTCAGGGTGCCAAGCATCAGCTTGGCCATCAGCGAGGTTGCGGCCAGTTGCACCAGCCACAGGGCCAGTCCGCCAAGGAATACGCCCAGGGCAATTTGCAGCACCAGGCTCTTTTCGCGTTTCTGCGAGCGGGGCAGGTAATGCTCCAGTTCGTCGCGGTCGGCCCGCAGGTCATCGTTTTTCATCGGGATCTCGCTCAGCAAGGGGGGCATAGGCTCACAGTCTAGAGGCTGTGGGGGCGGGCAGGGCAGCGACGTATCGCCAACGAAAAAGGGGAAGCCTGCCGGCTTCCCCTTTTCGTTGGCGCTGTCGTGTATCAGATCACTTGCAGGATGGCCTGGGTCACGACATGGATGTTGTTCTGGTTCAGCGCGGCGACGCAGATGCGGCCGGTGTCCAGGGCGTAGATGCCGAATTCGTTGCGCAAGCGGGTCACTTGCTCAACGGTCAGGCCGGAGTAGGAGAACATGCCGCGCTGGCGACCGACGAAGCTGAAGTCGTGCTCAGGGGCGCCTTTGGCCAGCAAGTCGACCATCTGGGTGCGCATGCCGCGAATCCGCAGGCGCATTTGCGCCAGTTCCTGCTCCCACTGGGCGCGCAGTTCCGGGCTGTTCAGCACGGCGGCGACGATGGTTGCACCGTGGGTCGGCGGGTTGGAGTAGTTGGTGCGGATCACGCGCTTGACCTGGGACAGCACGCGGGCGCTTTCTTCCTTGGAGCTGCTGACGATGGACAGGGCGCCAACGCGCTCGCCGTACAGCGAGAACGACTTGGAGAACGAGCTGGAAACGAAGAAGGTCAGGCCCGACTCGGCGAACAGGCGCACCGCCGCGGCGTCTTCGTCGATGCCGTCGCCAAAGCCCTGGTAGGCCATGTCGAGGAAGGGCACGAGGTTTTTCGCCTTGACCACCTCCAGGACGTCTTTCCAGTCCTGTGGGCTCAGGTCGACACCGGTCGGGTTGTGGCAGCAGGCGTGCAGCACCACGATCGACTGGGCCGGCAGGGCGTTCAGGTCTTCCAGCAGGCCAGCACGGTTCACGTCGTGGGTGGCAGCGTCGTAGTAGCGGTAGTTCTGCACCGGGAAGCCGGCGGTCTCAAACAGGGCGCGGTGGTTTTCCCAGCTCGGGTCGCTGATGGCGACCACGGCGTTGGGCAGCAACTGCTTGAGGAAGTCGGCACCGATCTTCAGGGCGCCAGTGCCGCCAACGGCCTGGGTGGTGACCACGCGGCCAGCGGCCAGCAGTGGCGAGTCGTTGCCGAACAGCAGCTTCTGTACCGCCTGGTCGTAGGCGGCAATGCCGTCGATCGGCAGGTAGCCACGGGAAGCATGTTGGGCGGCGCGAATCGTCTCGGCTTCGACAACGGCGCGCAGGAGCGGAATGCGTCCCTCCTCGTTGCAGTACACGCCCACCCCAAGGTTGACCTTATCGGTGCGGGTATCGGTGTTGAATGCTTCGTTGAGGCCCAGGATAGGATCGCGTGGTGCCATTTCGACAGCGGAGAACAGGCTCATTTTTACGGCGGCTCTGAATGGAGTGTGGAGGGACGTGTCGCGCTCCAGCCGAATGCACTAGAGCGGTGCACAAACGGGGAGCTAGTATAGAGGCCATCATCGCGTGGGGCGACAGGCTATTGACCTTTTGCGCCAAGTTTTTCGCTTTATTTTTCGACCGTTAGTCTTATTGCAATAACCAGGGTGTCAGCGGGTGTAGGACCTTTGCCTTGAAAGCTGTGGTAATCGGCTCCACATCAAGGATATTCCGGTTTTTTTCCTCGGCGACATGGGTCGTACGCGGTCTTTCCTGTTCCTGTACGGTATTGCCGCGCACGAATGATCCCAGAGGTACGTTATGTCTGAATTCCAGCTAGTCACCCGCTTCCAGCCCGCCGGCGACCAGCCGGAAGCCATTCGCCTGATGGTCGAAGGCATCGAGGCCGGGCTGGCCCACCAGACCCTGCTCGGTGTGACCGGTTCGGGCAAGACCTTCAGCATCGCCAACGTGATCGCCCAGGTGCAGCGCCCGACCCTGGTGCTGGCGCCGAACAAGACCCTGGCGGCGCAGCTGTATGGTGAGTTCAAGGCCTTCTTCCCGAACAACGCGGTGGAGTACTTCGTTTCCTACTACGACTACTACCAGCCCGAAGCCTATGTGCCGTCCTCCGACACCTTTATCGAGAAGGACGCCTCGATCAACGACCATATCGAGCAGATGCGCCTGTCCGCGACCAAGGCGCTGCTGGAGCGCAAGGACGCCATCATCGTCACCACGGTGTCGTGCATCTATGGCCTGGGCAGCCCGGAAACCTACCTGAAGATGGTCCTGCACGTGGATCGCGGGGACAAACTCGATCAGCGCGCCCTGCTGCGCCGCCTGGCGGACTTGCAGTACACCCGCAACGACATGGATTTCGCCCGCGCCACCTTCCGCGTGCGTGGCGATGTGATCGACATCTATCCGGCGGAGTCGGACCTGGAAGCGATCCGCATCGAGCTGTTCGATGACGAAGTGGAAAGCATCAGCGCCTTCGACCCCTTGACCGGTGAAGTGATCCGCAAACTGCCGCGCTTCACCTTCTACCCCAAGAGCCACTACGTGACCCCGCGGGAAACCCTGCTGGACGCCATCGAAGGGATCAAGGTGGAGTTGCAGGAGCGCCTGGAATACCTGCGCTCCAACAACAAGCTGGTGGAAGCCCAGCGCCTGGAGCAGCGCACCCGTTTCGACCTGGAGATGATCCTCGAACTGGGCTACTGCAACGGCATCGAGAACTACTCGCGCTACCTCTCGGGGCGTCCCGCTGGCGCGGCGCCACCTACCTTGTACGACTACCTGCCGGCGGATGCCTTGCTGGTGATCGACGAATCCCACGTCAGCGTGCCCCAGGTCGGCGCCATGTATAAGGGTGACCGCTCGCGCAAGGAAACCCTGGTTGAGTACGGCTTCCGCCTGCCATCGGCTCTGGATAACCGGCCAATGCGTTTTGACGAGTGGGAAGGGGTGAGCCCGCAGACCATCTTCGTTTCCGCCACTCCGGGCAACTATGAGGCCGAGCACGCCGGCCGCGTGGTGGAGCAGGTGGTGCGCCCCACCGGGCTGGTGGACCCGCAAGTGGAAGTGCGCCCGGCCCTGACCCAGGTGGACGACCTGCTGTCGGAAATCACCAAGCGTGTGGCCGTTGAAGAGCGGGTACTGGTGACCACCCTGACCAAGCGCATGGCCGAAGACCTTACCGATTACCTGGCCGACCATGGCGTGCGTGTGCGCTACCTGCACTCGGACATCGACACCGTGGAGCGGGTGGAGATCATCCGCGACCTGCGCCTGGGCACTTTCGATGTGCTGGTGGGGATCAACCTGCTGCGTGAGGGCCTGGACATGCCGGAAGTGTCCCTGGTGGCGATTCTCGATGCCGACAAGGAAGGCTTCCTGCGTTCCGAGCGTTCGCTGATCCAGACCATCGGCCGGGCCGCGCGTAACCTCAATGGCCGGGCGATTCTCTATGCCGACCGCATCACAGGCTCCATGGAGCGGGCGATTGGCGAGACCGAGCGCCGTCGCGACAAGCAGATCGCCTTCAACCTGGCCAATGGCATCACCCCCAAGGGTGTGGTCAAGGACGTTGCCGACATCATGGAAGGCGCCACCGTGCCCGGTTCGCGCAGCAAGAAGCGCAAGGGCATGGCCAAGGCCGCGGAGGAAAACGCCCGCTACGAAAACGAACTGCGCTCGCCCAGCGAGATCACCAAGCGCATTCGCCAGCTCGAAGAGAAGATGTACCAACTGGCCCGCGACCTGGAGTTCGAAGCCGCGGCGCAGATGCGCGACGAAATCACCAAGCTGCGCGAGCGCTTGCTCACCGTCTAACGAGGCTCGATCCCTCGTAGGAGCCGGCTTGCCGGCGAAGAGGCCCTCAAATCCTGTGCAAGGGTTGGGAGTCTATTCGCTGGCAAGCCAGCTCCTACAGGCAATTCGTGGGTCAGTGGGCTTCGCCGGCCTTGAGGCCCTTGGGCAGGGCCTTGGTCAGCAGGATCGCCAGCATGCTGATGCCCAGGGCAATGCCGACGAAATGGAAGGCGTCGTTGTAGGCCATGATCTGTGCCTGCTGGTGGGTGATTTCGCTGAGCTTGCCCAGGGCTGCGGTCTCGCTGCCGAACTTCTCGGTGAGGGTTGCCAGGCGTTCCGCCACCTGGGGATTGCTGGGCACAACGGCTTCGCGCAGGTAGTCGAAATAGGTCTTGGTCCGGGCATCCAGCAAGGTCGCCAGCAGGGCAATGCCGATGGCGCCACCGAGGTTGCGCAGGATGTTGAACAGGCTGGAGGCCGATCCCGCGTCCTGGGGCTGTATATAAGCCGTGGCGATCAGCGAGATGGTGACCATGATCAGCGGCTGGCCCAGGGCGCGAATGATCTGGATCTGGTTGAACTGCGGCCCGGCAAAGTCCGGGTTGAGCACCCCCGACGAAAAACTCGCCAGGCCGAACAGGCCAAAGCCCAGGGTGCACAGCCATTTCGGTGAAATGAACTGCATCAGCTTGGGCACCAGGGGAATCAGGAACAACTGCGGCACCCCCATCCACATGATCACTTCGCCGATCTGCAGCGCGTTGTAGTTCTGGATCTGCGCCAGGTACAGCGGCAGCAGGTAGATCGAACCGTACAGGCCAACGCCCATGCCCAGGCTGGAGATACTCGACAGGCCGAAGTTGCGATTGCGCAGGATGCCCAGGTTGATCAGCGGGTTGGGCCTGGAGACCTGGACGATGACGAAGGTGACCAGGCTGATCAGGGCGATGCTGCCCAGGGTGACGATCAGGCTCGATTCCAGCCAGTCCTTGCGGTGGCCTTCCTCAAGAAATACCTGCAGGCAACCCAGGCCCAGGCCGAGGGTGAGAATGCCGGCGTAGTCGGTGCTTTTCAGCAGTTCCCAGTGAGCTTCCTTCTTTTCCAGGCCATACAGCAGGCCCGCGATCATCAGCAGGCCCGGCGGCACGTTGATATAGAAGATGTACTCCCAACCCCAGTTTTCCGTGAGCCAGCCGCCCAGGGTCGGGCCGATGGAGGGGGCGAAAGTGGCGGTCATGGCGAACATGGCCATGCCCTTGGCCCGGTGATGCTCGGGGAGCTTGATCAGGGTCAGGGTGAACGCCAGGGGGATCAGGGCGCCACCGGTAAAGCCTTGCAAGGCGCGGAACACGATCATGCTTTCCAGGCTCCAGGCCATGGAGCAGAGCAGGGAGGCAATAAGAAAGCCCACCGAGACCCAGACCGCCAGGCGCCGGGCCGAGAGCAGCTGCACCAGCCAGGCGGTGAGGGGGATCATGATGATCTCCGCCACCAGGTAGGAAGTGGAGATCCACGAGCCTTCCTCCAAGGTAGCGGACAGCGCGCCCTGGATGTCCTTGAGCGAGGAGTTGGTGATCTGGATGTCGAGCACCGCCATGAAGGCGCCGAGCATGGCACTCATCACCGCGATCCAGTCGCGCCGGGTGGGTTCGCCCACCGGACGCAGCAGTTGATCACCGGCCATCGACGGGGTCTTTGACGTTGACCTTCACGGTTACCGACATGCCGGGGCGGATCTTGCCCCGCAGGGGATTGTCGGCTGCGAAGGTCAGTTTGACCGGAATGCGCTGTACCACCTTGGTGAAGTTGCCGGTGGCATTGTCTGGCGGCAGCAGGCTGAATTGCGCGCCGGAGGCGGCGAACAGGCTGTCGACCCGGGCCTGGATCGGCGTATCGCCGTAGGCGTCGAAGGTCAGCTCGGCCTTTTGCCCTGGCTGCATGTGGCCAATCTGGGTTTCCTTGAAGTTGGCCTGGATCCAGATGTCCTGGTCCGGAACGATCGACAGCAGATAGGCGCCGGCCTGCACCACCTGGCCATTGCGTGCGGCGCGCTGGCCGATGAGGCCGCTGATGGGGGCGTGGATCTCGCTACGGGTCAGGTTCAGTCGTGCTTGCGCCAGGTCGGCCCGGGCGTTGGCGATCTGTGCATCGAGGCGCTTGATCTCGGCGTTCAGGGCATTGACTTGCTGGCGCTGGCCCTGCAAGTCGGCTTCGGCCTTGGCCACCTGGGAGCGGGCGATATGGTTGTCGGCGGAAAGGGTAGTGACCCGCTCCTCGGAGACGTAACCGGGCTTGCGCAGGGTCTGGGCCCGAGACAGGTCGATCTGCGAGCGGCCCAGGCTGGCCTGGCTCGACGCCACCTGGGCCTGGCCCGCGGCAATCAGGCTGGCTTGCTGGGTCAGCTTGCTCTGGGCCTGCAGGCGTTCGGCCTCGCGGGTATCCAGGGCGGCCTGGGCGCGGTCCACCGCCAGTTGGAAGTCCTGCCCTTCCAGGCGTACCAGCAACTGGCCCTGTTCCACATGCTGGTTGTCCTGCACCAGCACTTCTTCGATTCGCGCGCTCAGTTGGCTGGAGACCCGGGTGATCTCGCCCTGCACGTAGGCGTTGTCCGTGGTCTCGTAAAAGCGCCCGTGGAACCACCAGTGGGCAAGAAAACCCAGGGCAATCAACAGGACCAGGGACAGAAAGACAAACAGGCGACGCTTGAGTTGGGCTGGCATGGGCTGGCTGTATTCAATAAAAGTGTAAGGAGATCTATCAGCGGGCGAATCTGGCATATAGCCACTGGGCGGTAAATGCCATGGGCTGATTATTGGCCCTTCAACCGGCTGGCAGCGGCCTGGAGTCGCAACCTTGGCTTAAATGCCCTCCTCACTGGAGCGGGGCTGCCGTCGCCTGTTACCATTCGCCCCCTGTTTTATTCCTCGTTTTTCTTTCCTTTCGAGACATGCCATGACCACCGTCCGCACGCGCATCGCGCCATCGCCTACCGGGGATCCCCACGTAGGTACCGCCTACATCGCTTTGTTCAACTATTGCTTTGCCAAGCAGCATGGCGGTGAGTTCATCCTGCGTATCGAAGACACCGATCAGTTGCGTTCGACCCGGGAGTCCGAGCAGCAGATTTTCGACGCCTTGCGCTGGTTGGGCATCAACTGGAGCGAAGGCCCGGACGTTGGCGGCCCTCACGGCCCGTATCGCCAGAGCGAGCGTGGCGACATCTACCAGAAGTACGCTCAGCAACTGGTGGACCTGGGCCACGCCTTCCCGTGCTTCTGCACCGCCGAAGAGCTGGACCAGATGCGTGCCGAACAGATGGCCCGTGGCGAAACCCCGCGCTATGACGGCCGGGCCCTGCTGCTGTCCAAGGAAGAAGTGGCCCGGCGCCTGGCGGCCGGCGAGCCTCACGTGATCCGCATGAAAGTGCCTACCGAAGGCGTCTGCGTGGTGCCGGACATGCTGCGCGGCGATGTCGAGATCCCGTGGGATCGCATGGACATGCAAGTGCTGATGAAGACCGATGGCCTGCCGACCTACTTCCTGGCCAACGTGGTCGACGACCACCTGATGGGCATCACCCACGTGCTGCGCGGCGAAGAATGGCTGCCGTCGGCGCCCAAGCTGATCCTGCTCTACGAGTACTTCGGCTGGGAGCAGCCGCAGCTGTGCTACATGCCGCTGCTGCGCAACCCGGACAAGAGCAAGCTGTCCAAGCGCAAGAACCCGACCTCGGTAACCTTCTACGAGCGCATGGGCTTCATGCCGGAAGCCATGCTCAACTACCTGGGCCGCATGGGCTGGTCGATGCCGGACGAGCGCGAGAAGTTCTCGCTGCAGGAAATGGTCGACAATTTCGACCTGTCGCGGGTGTCCCTGGGGGGGCCGATCTTCGATATCGAGAAGCTGTCCTGGCTCAACGGCCAGTGGCTGCGTGACCTGCCGGTGCAGGAGTTCGCCAGCCGGGTGCAGACCTGGGCGCTGAACCCCGATTACATGATGAAGATCGCACCGCACGTACAGGGCCGGGTCGAGACCTTCAGCCAGATCGCACCGCTGGCCGGCTTCTTCTTCGCCGGTGGCGTGAACCCGGATGCCAAGCTGTTCGAGTCCAAGAAGCTGTCTGGCGATCAGGTGCGTCAGCTGATGCAATTGATCCTGTGGAAGCTCGAAAGCCTGCGTCAGTGGGAGAAAGACAGCATCACCGCGACCATCCAGGCGGTGGTTGAGTCTCTGGAGCTGAAACTGCGCGATGCCATGCCGCTGATGTTTGCCGCCATTACTGGCCAGGCCAGTTCGGTGTCGGTGCTCGATGCCATGGAAATCCTCGGTCCGGACCTGACCCGTTTCCGTCTGCGCCAGGCCATCGATCTGCTGGGTGGTGTGTCGAAGAAAGAAAACAAGGAATGGGAAAAACTCCTCGGCGCCATCGCCTGAGGCGTTTTTGCCCAAGGGCAGCCGACAGGGGCGGGGAGCTTTTCGACTACGCTTGAAACTCAAGCGCCAGGCGGGTTGATTGCGGCTTCTGGTGGTTCTTTGAGGCTTGCGGCGAGTGTTTTGTGCGACTCGCCGCAGGCGCAGAGGGCCGCAAAACCCCGGGTTTTCCGGGCGGGGCGGTAAGTGATTGTTATCCCGGCAAATTTTTTTTCAAAAAACGGAAAAAAAATTGACAGCCTTCCGATCGCCCCTTAAGATTCGCCCCGTCCTCAGCGATGA
>NZ_VYKE01000150.1:0-12285 GCF_032424515.1 Pseudomonas sp. JV245A | reverse complement strand
GGCGCGGCTCCGGCAGGCGCACGAAGTGCTCGGCGGCGCGGCTGAAGCGGCTCAGGGGTTGGGCCAGGGAGTCGGCCACGGTCACCGTCCAGCCGGCTTGGCTAAAGGCCCGGGCCCACTCCAGGCAGGCCGGGGCCCGGGCGCCGAGAATCAATACACGCATGGCAGTCCCTCGGGTAGTTGCAGCATCAGCAGACGGCGTCTTTTCGCTTGTGGCGGCGGTGCCTGCCAGTGGCCGAAGCTCAGCTGCGGCGCCTGCAG
This sequence comes from Pseudomonas sp. JV245A, assembly GCF_032424515.1. Lineage (NCBI taxonomy): Bacteria > Pseudomonadati > Pseudomonadota > Gammaproteobacteria > Pseudomonadales > Pseudomonadaceae > Pseudomonas > Pseudomonas sp. JV245A. The sequence continues at coordinate 12,024 of NZ_VYKE01000150.1, read as the reverse complement.
CCCTTGTTGCGCGCAGAGTTCGGCGAGGGCTTCGCTCAAGCGCTGGCACAGCCCGTGGTAGTCGCCCGAGGTACGCAGGTTGGCCTGCCAGAGCAGCCCGCGCTGGTGAATCTGGTATTCCTCCAGTTCCGCCCCCAGCATCAGCAGGGCCCGGCGCAATACGTCAGGGTAGAGCGGTGCCAGCTGCTGGCCGTCGAGCCGGGGCAGCCAGAGGATCTCGTCGGCGCGGCCTTCCACGGCGGCGATGGCCCGCTCCGCACGGCCACAGGGGCAGGGCGCGCTGGCCACCCGCAGGATGTCGTTGAGGCGATAACGCACGATCAGCTGCGTACGCCGGGAAAAGTCGGTGATGATCGGCTGGAAGCGCGTGCGCTCAGGGTCCAGCCATTGCGGCTCGATGTGCAGGTGGCTTTCATTCAGGTGCAGGGTGCCAGCCTCGCAGGTGTAGCCGAGAAAACCTTCACTGGCCTGATAGATCTGCTGCGGCTTGCGCCCGAAGGCTTGCTGGACCAGCTCGGCGTCGGTGCTTTCCAGCACTTCAGCCACCGACAGGATGTGCCGTGGGCGGATCGTCAGCTGCCCGGCCAGGGCCGCCTGGGCCAGCCCCCGCAGCACCGTGGCCGGGGCCACCAGCACGTCCGGATGCTGCTGGTTGAGGCGTTGCAGGGAGGCGGTCAGGCCTAGGGTCAGGTCATGAAAGGCGAAGTCGATGCGGCGGCTGGCGAGGGTGGTGTACAGGCGGCTATTGGCCCGCAGGAAGAAGGCGATCCGCAGCGGCGCCAGCCAGGGGCACAGCAGCCGGGGCAGCAGCGCCCGGGGCAGGGTGCGCGCCAGCAGGATGCCGGCCCAGCGTTGGCGTTCCACACTGCTGACCAGGAACACCCCCTGAGCCCCCGAGGTGCCGCTGGACAGGCCCACGGTGATGTCCCCCAGGGTCGGGCTGAAGTCCCGGGAACGCTCGGCCTGCAGGGCCACCGGCAACACCTGTTCCAGGCTCAGGGCGCGGGTGTTGAAGGCGGCGAAGTCGCTCATCAGGGCGGCTTTGTCCATGATCGGCAAGCTGTGCAGGCCGTCTTGGGTCAGCCCGTTGAAGCGCTGGCCACGGGGCAGGACTTTGGCCATGAAGTGCCGCAGGCGCCGGGCCTGCCAGGCTTCCAGCCGCTCGCGGCGGCGAAAGCGCAGGGCGTAGCGGCTGAACACGAATGAACCGATGCTGCGCAGAGTGCCCAGCAGGCGCTCACTGTTCATTGGCGAACGCCTCCCAGGCCTGGGTGCAATGGGACGGCAGCACCGCCACCGCCGGTTCGCGGCGAATCAGCTGGCCCAGGCCGCTGTAGGTGCGCACGTATTGCTGACGGTCGGCGCTGGCAAACCACAGTGCCGGTGCAGCGGGCAGGCGCTCGGCGCGGCAGGCCGGCACCGACCAGCAGGCATCGGCCACCAGGAACACCGGCCGGCCCTGGGCGTCGGGGATGAACAGGCCCAGCTGGCCGGCGCTGTGCCCCGGCAGCGGCACGCCGATCAGGCTGCCATCGCCGAACAGGTCCAGGCCTTGCTCGAAGGGCGCCATCCAGCTTGGCAGCGCACAGCTGGGGCTGGCTTCGGCCAGGCGCAGGCGGGCGCTGAAGTCGTCCGGCAGCAAGCTCGGCAGATGGCCGCCAAGGGTGGCGCGCCAACGCTGGCCGCGCAGGCTGTCGATATGCCGGTAATCGGCTTCCAGGGCGATAAAGCGCGCATTGGCAAAGTCCCGCAGCCCGGCGATATGGTCGGCGTGGAAGTGGGAAATGATCACATGGCGGATATCCCCCGGGCCGATGCCCAGCTCATGCAGCTGCGCCCCCAGTTGCTCGACCACCGGCAACTGCACCGGCACCGCACTGCGGTACAGGCGCTCGGGCAGGGCCCGGGTGGCCTGGAAGAAGTGCTCGGCGTAGCCGGTGTCGTACAAAATCCAGCCGTGCTCCGGGTGCTGGATCAGCCCGCACAGCGCCGGAAATTGCACCGGCGCCAGGCGCCCGCCACGGTCGGCCATGCATTCCAGGTGCTGGCACCAGCCGGCCCGGAGGATCTTCAAGCTGACGCTGCGGCTCATGCTCGTTGCCTCTGCTGGGCCAGCCACCATTGGGCGTGCTGGGCAATGCCCTGTTCCTGGGTGATCACCGGGTGGTAGCCCAGCTCGCGCTGGATGGCGCTGATGTCCAGGGTCTGGCTGAAGGCCAGGACGCCTGCGCCGTAGCGGGTGATCAAGGGTTCGGCGCCGTTGCCCAGCCGTGCCTTGAGCTCCAGCAGGCGCGCCACGCCATGCACCAGGGGCCAGGGCAGGCGACGGGTGCGCAGCGGCAGGCGGAAGTGCTCGGCCATCTGTTGCAGCAGGTCCTTGAAGGCCAGGGGTGTGCCGTTGCTCAGGTTGTAGACGCACAGCGGGCGCGGCAGGGGCCGGGTCAGGGCCAGCCACACCGCGTGCACCAGATTGTCGACGCAGGTCAGGTCCAGCTGCGCCTGGCCGCCGCGCATCAGTGGAATCGCCCCCCGTTGCATCACCCGCAGCAGGCGCGGCATCAGGGTTGCGTCCCAGGGGCCGAACACCGCCCGGGGGCGCAGGATCACGCATTCGGGCAGCTTGGCGTCTGCCAGCAGGGTTTCGGCCTGGGCCTTGCTGCGGGCGTAGTCGTTCACCGGTGGTGGCAGCGGCTGGTCTTCGCGGATGCCCAGGCGATCACTGAAGTTGAAATACAGGCTGGGGGTGGAGATATGCACCAGCCGCGGGATGCGGTTCTTGCCGCAGGCGTGGATCACCTCGGCGGTGGAGTCGAGGTTGGCCCGGGCGAAGGCCTGGGGCGAACCCCAGGGTGAAGACAAGGCGGCGCAATGCACGATGGCGTCATGCTCGCGGCTGGCATCGGCAAGCAGGCGTTTGGCCAGCGGGCTGCCGTGCTCCAGGGGCAGCCAGCGCACGGGCGCCGGGCTGTGGGCAATGACTTGCGCCGCCGCCTCGGGGTTGCGCCCGCTGAACTGCACCTCGCAGCCTTCGGCGGCCAGCTTCCAGACCAGATGCCGTCCGATAAAACCGGTGCCGCCGGTGACCAGGATCTTCATCAAAACTCCAGGATCATGCCGCCCAGGGACAGGCCCGCGCCGGTGCCGATCAGCATCAGGGTTTGTCCGCGTTGAATGCGCCCGTCGCGCACCGCGATATCCAGAGCGGTGGGCAGGGACGCCGCCACCTGATTGCCATGCTGGGCAAAGATATCGATGACTTTCTCCGGCCCCAGGCTCAGGCGTTTGGCCGCATGCTGCATAGCCTGTTGGCTGGCTTGATGGGGGATGATCCAGTCGATCTGCGCAAGGGACAGTGCGGCTTGCTGCAGCAAATCGTCCATCAGTTCGGGCAGGTGCTTGGCCGCGAGGCGGAACACGCCTTTGCCCTGCATGGTGAAACTGGTCAGGGGCTCGAAGGGCACCTGGATGCGTCGCGGATGAAAGCGCGAACCGCCGGCGGGGATCTGGCACAGCGCGGCGCCTTCGGCGTAGGTCTTGAGGCGCGAGGCGAGGATCTTCGGGCCGCCGTCGCCGGCTTCCAGCACCACTGCTGCCGCGCCGTCGCCGAAGATGCCGCAGACTTCCACCTGCTGCCAGTCCAGGCCGCAGGAGGCGATGTCGGCGCACACCAGCAGCACGCGTCGGTAATGCCCGGCCTGGATCGGCCAGGACAAGGTATCCAGGGCGGCGATAAAGCCCAGGCAGCTGGCGTTGATGTCCATGGCCGGAATACCCGACTGCCCCAGGCCCAGCTCCCGTTGCAGCAGCGCGGCGTTGCAGGGCATGCCCTGGTCCATGGTGCCGCTGGCGCAGACGATCAGGTCCAACTGATCCAGCGCCAGGCCCGCCGCTTGCAGGGCCTGGCGCGCGGCGCTGGCGCCGAGGCTGGCGGCGGTGTCCGCAGGATCGGCGACGTGGCGCTGCTGCACTCCGCTGATGCGCGCCACGCTGCCGGTTTCCAGGCCGAGCTGGCGGTCCAGCTCGGCACTGGTGACCACCCGCTGCGGCAGGGCGTGGCCGGTGCCGAGCATGGCCAGGGCGCGGGCCGGGCGAGGGGAGGACGCTGATGTGTGCATGCAAATTCCGTGTGTGGGCGTCGGGGCTGGCGTTGAGAGAGGCGGTTAGTGCGCTGGCAGTGCCGCCGGGCATTGGTTCAGGAAGGCTTGCAGCCCCTGCTGGTAGGCCTCGGTGGGCATCAGGTCAGTGTGTTTGGCGATGAAGCAGGCCACGCCTTGACGCTCCATATCGGCGTCCGCCACGAGGTAGAAGTCGGGAATTTCCTGCACGCTTGCGATCTGCTTCCAGGCCAGGCTGCTCTGACCTCCGCGAGCGTTGAGCAGGGTGAAGCCCTGGTCGTCGAAGTTCAGGCAATAGGTGCCTTCGACGGCCCGCAACCGGGTTTCGATCAGGCGCTGACTCAACCCGCGCAACGGCGCTTGGGGTTTGATCGGGGTGGCGGCAATACGGGCTTGCAGGTGCTTGATCCAGCGTCCGGAAAAACGCCACCACAGGGGGATGAAGATCAAGGCGAACGCCACCATGGCGATGACCTTCTCCGGGGTGAAGGTCCGCTCGGGGAAGTAGATCGACAGGCAGCCGCCGATCAGGCACAGGGTGAACATCACTGGACCGATCAAGCGGCTTTGCCAACGGGCAAATGAGGTCATGACCCGGACATGCTGCTGATCACCCTTGAGCAGTTCCTGCTTCAGCGGTTCGGCAATCCAGGCTTTGGTGTGGGCGGGGGTGATGCGGTAGTGCAATTCCATGGGGGCTGAATCCGAGGTCCGTGTTCGGTGAGGGCGGCAGTCTACCGGCTTCTGGGGTGTGTTGAGCAGCGGCGTGTGCGCCAACGCCAAGCGGCTGTTCAGGCTGGAAACTGCTCCAGATGTTGCTCCACCCACTGGTACAGGCGCTCGTCCAGCTGCGGCCGCTGCTGGTTGAAGTGGTCCTGGCAGCGGTTGAAGAACGGGTCCTGGTTGATGCGCATGGCCAGCTCGACGGGGCCTTCGCTCCCGGCGTGGGCGGCTCGTAGCTGCTGCTGGCGCTGATTGGCCTGCTCCAGGGTGTCCGCCAGGGCGTCCAGATGCAGGAGCCTGAACTGAGCGATGGCCTGGGACAGATGAAAGTGCAGGGCGCTATCGAAGCCTTCCCAGCCCTCGAAGGCCAGCCATTCGTGCAGGATCATGAAGCATCGCAGTGCCGGGGCCAGCGCCTCCAGTCGTTGGAAATCCAGCCAGTACTGACGCGGGAGTTGCTCGGCGGTTTCGATGGCCTGGGCAATCAGGTCCAGGGCCTGGCCCTTGTCCCGGTGATGCTTGCGCAGGATGCGCTGGGTCAGGGTGAAGCGCGCTTCTTCTATAGCGTGCAGGGCGCGGTTCAGGTCGTAACCGGCGGCGTGCAGCTGTTCCCGGGCGTGCTCGGCGGGCAGGCCGGATTTGTCTACCAGCACCTGCAGCAGCTCGGCTTTGTAGAGCTCGGCGGCTTGCTGCGGATTATTGGCGCAGCGGGCGAGCAGGGCCTGGGCATGGCGCAGGCCGATGGGAATCAGCTTGCGTAGCTGTTGCAGGGCTTGGGTGTGCGTCGGGTCCATCGACTGCGGTGCCTCGGGGATGGCGGATGTTTGGGAGGAGCGATTATCCACCTTGGGCGATGGATTGTGCTGGTTTAAAACAAGGGCCCCATGACGTTCGCAAGACCTGTAGGAGCCGGCTTGCCGGCGAAGGCGTCGGCCAGGACGTCGGAGAAGGCAGGGCAGGCCTCTTCGCTGGCAAGCCAGCTCCTACGGGATGTACGCGGTTTGGGGTTGTAGGAGCCGGCTTGCCGGCGAAGGCGTTGGCCGGATTTCGGTGAAGGCAGGGCAGGCCTCTTCGCTGGCAAGCCAGCTCCTACGGGGCGGTGTTTAGGCGGGGCCGGGGCGGGCGCCGTCGAGCAGGGCGTCCACCACGGCGCGGGCCATTTCCACGGAATGCACCATGGACCAGATCAGTCCGCGCTCGATGCCGCTGGCCCGTTCGGTGATTTCATCGGACACCTCTTCGGCGCATTTGAGCAGCAAGGAAACGTGCATCAGGGCGTCTTCGGCATTCACCTGGGGCTGTACGGCGAACAGCGGATGGCCCTGGGCGTCGCGCAGGCCGAAGGGGCGATGGCGGGTGCCGTGCAAGGCGGCCAGCAGGTTGGCGTTGGCGCGGTCCAGCTCCGGGTCGCGGCGCGGATGATCGGTGGGCAAGGGTGGATCGGGGACGAGCTTTTTCATGAGACTGGTTCCTTTAGCAATTTAAGAAACCGCCGGATCTCACTTCCACATGAGAGGGTGGCAGCCGTGCGCAGGTGTGGAAGACCGGGCTAAAGGAACCGGCGCACCCGAGGGTGCCCTACGCACAGCCGCCATAAATCGAGTTCACCCTAGCCGCATCGGCAAGGGTGTTCGAATGAGACGACTGCACGTCCTTTATCCCAGACTTCCACATCCGGGCCGCTGATTTGGCAGCGGCACCGGGAGACTGCCTGATCGTTCGAAGGGGTACAAGGCGCTCAAAGGCGTGGGGGATTCTCTCGGATTTGCCCTACAAAACAAAGCGAATCCGCTTCGATGCCGGGCGGCATCCCCTTACAAGCTCTGCTTTTCTCCAGGCAAAAAAAAGGGCCTGGAGACGAAGCTCCAAGCCCTCAAAAGGTGAGAGGTGTCTAGTCCCTCAACCTGGTGAGCGGTGTTGCGTGTTTCGGTGTTGCGCCGGTTACGCCTTCAGCGGAACCAGGCGCGGGGCAATCATGTTTTCCGGACGCAGGATGTCGTCGAGCATGGCGTCGTCCAGCAGGCCTTCTTCGCGCACCAGTTCCAGTACGCCACGGCCACTTTCCAGGGCGATGCGGGCGATACGGGTGGCGTTTTCATAGCCGATGTACGGGTTCAGCGCGGTGACCAGGCCGATGGAGTGCTCCACCAGTTCGCGGCAACGGGTTTCGTTGGCGGTGATGCCGGTGATGCAGTGCTCGCGCAGCATGTCCATGGCGCGTTGCAGCAGGCGGATCGAGTCGAAGATCTTGAAGGCGATCAGCGGTTCCATCACGTTCAGTTGCAGCTGGCCGCCTTCGGCCGCGATGGTCAGGGCCAGGTCGTTGCCGATGATCTGGAACGCCACTTGGTTGACCGCTTCCGGGATGACCGGGTTGACCTTGCCAGGCATGATCGAGCTGCCGGGCTGACGCGCTGGCAGGTTGATTTCGTTGATGCCGGTGCGTGGGCCGCTGGACAGCAGGCGCAGGTCGTTGCAGATCTTCGACAGCTTGACCGCGGTGCGCTTGAGCATGCCGGAGAACAGCACGAAGGCGCCCATGTCGGAGGTGGCTTCGATCAGGTCGGCCGCCGGTACCAGCGGCTGGCCGCTGATGGTGGCCAGGCGTTGTACGGCCAGGTGCTGGTAGCGCGGGTCGGCGTTGATGCCGGTACCGATGGCGGTGCCGCCCAGGTTGACTTCGGTCAGCACTTCCGGCGCCAGGGTCTTCAGGCGAGCCAGGTCTTCACCCAGGGTGGTGGCGAAGGCGTGGAATTCCTGGCCGAGGGTCATCGGCACGGCGTCTTGCAGCTGGGTACGGCCCATCTTCAGGACGTGGCTGAATTCCTGGCCCTTGGCGGCGAACGACTGGATCAGGCTGTCGAGGCTGGCCAGCAGCGCGTCGTGACCCAGCAGCAGACCCAGGCGGATCGCGGTCGGGTAGGCGTCGTTGGTGGACTGCGCCATGTTCACGTCGTTGTTCGGGTGCAGGTACTGGTATTCGCCCTTGCTGTGGCCCATGGCCTCCAGCGCGATGTTGGCGATGACTTCGTTGGCATTCATGTTGGTCGAAGTGCCAGCGCCGCCTTGAATCATGTCCACCACGAACTCTTCGTGGAAGTCGCCGCGGATCAGGCGGGCACAGGCCTCACTGATGGCTGCATGCTTGGCTTCGCTCAGATGACCCAGTTCGCGGTTGGCGTCAGCAGCTGCCTGCTTGACCATTGCCAGGGCCACGACCAGTTTTGGGTAGTGCGAAATCGGAACGCCGGAGAGGCGGAAGTTGTTCACCGCTCGCAGGGTCTGGATGCCGTAATACGCTTGAGCCGGTACTTCGAGTACGCCAAGCAGGTCTTTTTCTGTGCGGAAAGATGCAGCGGAGGACATGACGGAGATCATCTCGGTAGGGACCCGGTCTGTGCCGGGAACGCTGCGAATCCTAGGCCGAAGGGATTTTTTGGGCCAATGCTGTTAAACACTGGGCTATGCATATTCGGCATAATGCCGGTGTGACGCCGGGTTGCCGGCGAGCGTGTGACCTAAAATGGTGCGTGTCCGGGAGGACGTGATGAATCTGGAAAGCAAATGGCTCGAGGACTTCAGTGCCCTGGCCGCCACCCGCAGCTTTTCCCAGGCTGCCGAGCGACGTTTCGTGACCCAGCCGGCCTTCAGCCGGCGGATCCGCAGCCTGGAAGCGGCCCTGGGCCTGACCCTGGTCAACCGCTCGCGTACGCCGGTGGAGCTGACGGCAGCGGGGCAGTTGTTCCTGGTGACCGCGCGCACCGTGGTCGAACAGCTCGGCGAGGTGGTGCGTCACCTGCACCACCTGGAAGGCGGGCAGGGCGAGGTGATGCAGGTGGCGGCGGCCCACTCCCTGGCGCTGGGCTTCTTCCCGCGCTGGATCGCCCAACTGCGCAACGAAGGGCTGAACATCGCCACGCGGCTGGTGGCCACCAACGTCGGTGATGCGGTGCACGCCCTGCGCGAAGGCGGTTGCGACCTGATGCTGGCCTTCTATGACCCGGACGCGGCCTTGCAGATGGACTCGGAAATCTTCCCCTCGCTGCACCTGGGGCACACCGAGATGCTCCCGGTGTGCGCCGCCGATGCCCAGGGCAAGCCGCTGTTCGACCTGGAAGGCGAGGCCAGCGTGCCGTTGCTGGCGTACAGCGCCGGGGCTTTCCTCGGGCGTTCGGTGAACCTGCTGCTGCGCCAGCGCAACCTGCGTTTCACCACCGTCTATGAAACCGCCATGGCCGACAGCCTCAAGAGCATGGCCCTGGAAGGCCTGGGCATTGCCTGGGTGCCGCAACTGAGCGTGCGCGCCGAGCTGGCCCGGGGCGAGCTGGTGGTGTGCGGCGGGGCGCAATGGCATGTGCCGCTGGAGATTCGCCTGTACCGCTGCGCCCTGGTGCGCAAGGCCAACGTACGCTTGCTCTGGCGCAAGCTGGAAGGCGCTGCCGCGCAAGCTGCGGCCACGTAGGAGCCGGCTTGCCGGCGAAGGCGTCGGCCGGGAGGGCGGTGATCGCAGGGTGGGCCTGTTCGCTGGCAAGCCAGCGCCTGCGAGGGGGGGGCTGGATTGACCTTGGAGTCAATAAAATCGGGGTTTTGCGCCGGAAATACTTTGTTTTGCAGATGGTCGGCGAAAGTGCGTTTAACGCGCCTTTTTCGGTATACTGCGCGGCCTTCGGCCGGTTCGCCTGGCCATAATTCGTACAATTTAAGCCACGCATTTCGCGTGGCTTGTTGTTTTTGACGCGCCTGCGGGCGCCCAGAGAGAAGAGGCACGACGATGAGTGCACTGGTTGGCGTGATCATGGGCTCCAAGTCCGATTGGTCCACCCTTAGCCACACCGCCGATATGCTGGAAAAGCTCGGCATCCCTTACGAGGTGAAGGTGGTTTCCGCACACCGCACCCCGGACCTGCTGTTCCAGTACGCCGATGAGGCTGAGGCGCGAGGCATCGAGGTGATCATCGCCGGTGCCGGCGGCGCGGCGCACCTGCCGGGCATGTGCGCGGCCAAGACCCACCTGCCGGTGCTGGGCGTGCCGGTGCAGTCGTCGATGCTCTCGGGCGTGGATTCGCTGCTGTCCATCGTGCAGATGCCGGCCGGCATCCCCGTGGCCACCCTGGCCATCGGCAAGGCCGGCGCGATCAACGCGGCGCTGCTCTCGGCGAGCATCCTGGGCGCCAAGCACCCGCAGTTCCATGCGGTGCTGAAAAAATTCCGTGCTGAACAGACAGACAGCGTCCTGGACAATCCAGACCCCCGCGTCGCCTGAGGTTGTTGACGATGAAGATCGGTGTAATCGGTGGCGGCCAGCTGGGCCGCATGTTGGCCCTGGCGGGGACTCCGCTGGGAATGAACTTCGCTTTCCTCGACCCGGCGCCGGACGCCTGTGCCGCCGCCCTCGGTGAACACCTGCGGGCCGACTACGGCGACCAGGACCACCTGCGCCAGCTGGCCGATGAAGTGGACCTGGTGACCTTCGAATTCGAGAGCGTGCCGGCGGAAACCGTGGCCTTCCTCTCGCAGTTCGTGCCGGTCTACCCGAGCGCCGAAGCACTGCGCATCGCCCGCGATCGCTGGTTCGAGAAGAGCATGTTCAAGGACCTGGGGATTCCTACTCCGGAGTTCGCCGACATCCAGTCCCAGGCGGATCTCGACGCCGCCGTGGCGCGCATCGGCCTGCCGGCCGTGCTCAAGACCCGCACCCTGGGTTACGACGGCAAGGGCCAGAAGGTCCTGCGCAGCGCCGCCGACGTCGCAGGCACCTTCGCCGAACTGGGCAGCGTGCCTTGCCTGCTGGAAGGCTTCGTGCCCTTCACCGGTGAAGTCTCGCTGATCGCCGTGCGCGCCCGAGACGGTGAAACCCGTTTCTACCCGCTGGTGCACAACACCCACGACAGCGGCATCCTGCGCCTGTCGGTGGCCAGCAGCGACCACCCGTTGCAGGCTCTGGCCGAGGACTACTCCAGCCGCGTGCTCAAGCAGTTGGATTATGTGGGCGTAATGGCTTTCGAGTTCTTCGAAGTGGACGGCGGCCTCAAGGCCAACGAGATCGCTCCGCGGGTGCACAACTCCGGGCACTGGACCACCGAAGGCGCCGAGTGCAGCCAGTTCGAAAACCACCTGCGGGCGGTGGCCGGCCTGCCCCTGGGCTCCACGGCCAAGGTCGGTGAGAGCGCCATGATCAACTTCATCGGCGAAGTGCCGCCGGTGGACAAGGTCATCGCTATCGACGACTGCCACCTGCATCACTACGGCAAGGCCTTCAAGGTCGGTCGCAAGGTCGGCCACGCCAACCTGCGCTGCGCCGATCAGGCGACCCTGCAAGCGCAGATCCTCAAGGTGCAAGCGCTGATCGCCGAGTAACAAATCCTCTGGCTGGCGGGAACCTTCGTTTCCCGCCGTTCTCTGATAGCAGGATGCCAAAGTGCTGGCTAGGCTTTGGCTTGAACCCCCCTTACAGAGGAACAGCCATGGGCATTATTGGAACCATTTTCATCGGCTTGATCGTTGGTCTGCTGGCGCGCTTCCTCAAACCGGGCGACGACAGCATGGGCTGGATCATGACCATCCTGCTGGGTATCGGCGGTTCGCTGGCAGCCACATATGGCGGCCAGGCGCTGGGTATCTACCAGGCTGGCCAGGGCGCCGGTTTCATCGGTGCGCTGGTGGGCGCGATCGTCCTGCTGGTGATCTACGGCTTCGTCAAGAAGAGCTGAACCACGCTACAAGCCCCCTCTGCCGTCCGCGCGGAGGGGAGCCTTTTTCTTCATCTGAAACTTCAACGCATCTGACGGTCTGGGTACTAGAATGCCCGGGTTTTCCCGTCCTTCCCTTTTGACCGAGCCACCCTCACATGCGCCGTCTTCTATTGACCTTTGTTCTGCTGGGCTGCGGCCTGGCCCAGGCTGGCGAACTGCCGGAAACCGATTGGCTGGAGCTGATGCCCAAGTCGGACCAGAAGGCCCTGGAGCAGATGCCGGAAATCGACCACAACTCCCCGGAAGCCAATGGCACCTTCACCGAAAAGGGCGGCCTGAAGCAGAGCAAGGGGTTGCCGGCGGTGATGTATTCCACCAAGACCGTGCCGGCCATGAATGACAAGCAGATCCGCATCGGCGGTTATCCGGTGCCGCTGGAAGCCGATGCCAAGGGGCGCAGCACGCTGTTCTTCCTGGTGCCGTACCCGGGCGCC